>JANOEW010000629.1:0-1746 GCA_031413475.1 Amaricoccus sp. | reverse complement strand
TGCGCCAACTGGCGGACCCCACTCGCAACCATGTCGCCCAAGACGCCGGAGGTCATCCCGCCAAGGCGGAGCATCCGGCCGAGGCGCCCGCCGGGCACTGGATAGGCCCCGTCGCCATGGTGATTGCGCGGCATTCAGCGCTCCCGTCGTTGGACATGTCGGGGGACATGGAGCGCACCCCGTCCATTGCCAGCGGACGTGGTTACGGCAGGAGCGGACGGCGTGGCTCGGGTCGGAACGCCTTCCGTCGGTCGCCGGACCCCCGCGTTCGTTCTCACGTTTTTCCCTGCATTCCTGCTACGCGAGGCTCCATGGCCACCCTCATCCTCGGCGCGGCCGGCGCGGCGATCGGCGGTTCGATCGGCGGCGCGATTCTCGGCGTCTCCGCCGCCACCATCGGCGGCATGATCGGCTCTACCATCGGCTCGGTCGTCGACAGCTGGATCGTCTCGTCGCTCGCGCCAACCCAGCGCATCGAAGGCGCGCGGCTCGACAGCTTGCGCATCACCTCGTCCACTGAAGGGGCGGTCATCCCGCGCCTCTACGGCCGCATGCGCCTCGGCGGCAACATCATCTGGGCGACGGATTTCCGCGAGGAGACGAAGACCACCACGCAGGGTGGCGGCAAGGGCGGCGGCGGGGGAAGCAAGGTCAAGACCACTGAGTATCTCTACTACGCCTCCTTCGCCGTGGCGCTCTGCGAAGGTCCAATCACCGGCATCGGCCGCATCTGGGCGGACGGCAAGCCGATGGACATGACCGGCGTCACCTGGCGCTGGTATCCGGGCGACGAGGCTCAGGCGGCCGATCCGTTCATCGCAGCGAAGACGGGCGCGGCCAACACGCCCGCCTACCGCGGCACGGCCTACGTGGTGTTCGAGGAGCTGGCGCTCTCGGGCTATGGCAACCGGCTACCGCAGCTCAGCTTCGAAGTTTTCCGCCCCCTCGCCGATCCCGACACCGCTGAGGGATTGACCCGCGCGGTCACGATAATCCCCGCCTCGGGCGAGTTCACCTACGCGACGCAGGCGATCCGCAAGAAGGCGGGCGGCGCGACGGCAGCAGAGAACCTCAACGCCCGCGCCGATGTCTCCGACATGGTGGTGGCGCTCGACCGGCTGCAGGCCGTGGCCCCGGTGGTCGAGAGCGTCAGCCTGGTGGTCGCCTGGTTCGGCGACGACCTGCGCGCAGGCCATTGCCGCATCCGCCCCGGGGTCGAGGTGGTCGCCAAGGGCACGACCCCGCGCAGCTGGGAGGTCGATGGCGTGGACCGCGCCAGCGCCTTCCTCGTCAGCCGCGACGCCGAGGACCGGCCGGTCTATGGCGGCACGCCTTCGGACTTCGCGGTGGCGCAGGCGATCCGGGAGATGAAAGCGCGCGGACTGCGGGTCACCTTCTATCCGTTCATCCTGATGGACGTGCCCTCGGGCAACGCGCTGCCGAACCCGTATAGCGACAACGCCAGCGAGACCGGACAGCCGACCTTCCCGTGGCGCGGGCGGATCACCTGCTCTCCGGCGGCGGGTTACGCTGGCACGGTCGACCAGACCGCCTCGGCGGCTTCGCAGGTCTCGGCGATGTTCGGCTCGGCGACGCCGGGCGACTTCAACGTCTCGGGCGAGAGCGTCGACTGGACCGCCAAGCCGTACCGATGTCCATAAATACATGTAATGATAACCGAGACGAACGGCTTGTCGTTCCAATAACTGCATCAATAAACAGCCGTAACCTCGACCGCGATATTTT
>JANOEW010000628.1:0-3252 GCA_031413475.1 Amaricoccus sp. | reverse complement strand
GCCCTGTCGACACGCTCGCATGATACTTGCATCGACGGCGTCCCGGCTCGCTGTGAAGACGTCAAGCGTTGCCATTGCAGGTATGTGCCCCACTACCAACTCTTGCTGCTGTTAGAAAAGTTATTTTGTTTGAATAGGTTATTCAAACTCAGAACAATTTGATGTTGCAGTCGTGACTGGTTCCCAAACTGTATCAACGCAGGGATATTACAACGCGGCGATCTGGAAGGATATCCACCGGCGTCATGACGCGACCGATGGGCGGGCGTTACTATTGGATGCGGTGCGATCCTTCAGCCATGTGCGGGCGCGGCGATAGCCGCCAATGTGCAAGGTTGCAACCCGATCGACAACATCTCGACACTGCGCTGTTTCAGCAATTTGTCCGTGACGTTCGTGTTGACTAACAAGTGAAGGCGAGTCGGAACTAGCCAGCTTCTTTTCGATTTAGCCGCTCAATTCAATTTTGTTGACCATTTTTTAGTCACAATTAAAAAATATGGGCAAAAAGCCATCAGATTTTTGAAATATGCACTAATGTTTGGCATATCCGCTCATTTGCGTTTTACAAAGCCAAGCAATGACAATCTGCTGTCGCTGCTTATCCCTCATCGGGGTCTGCGAATTGGGATGTGTGGGGTGGACTTCCTTGACGGTCGTCCATCACCGCACGGGTGCAACTTACGCTGCGGGGGATCGTACAGACGCTTTTTCGAGTGACCGAAACTGTTTGCTGTCAGAGCGTCGGGTCGAATGCAGTGTTTCAGATTGGGGACTTAAACTCATGAATAAACGCAAGAAATTATTGGCAGTTGCGGGCTTGGCTTCGCTCGTGTTTTGCCGCGCCAGTGCTGGCGAAAGAAACGATCAAAGTCGGTGTGCTGAATTCGCTGTCGGGTACGATGGCGATTTCAGAAACGACTCTCAAAGACACGATGTTGATGCTAATAGAACAACAGAATGCCAAAGGCGGGTTGCTGGGTAAGCAATTGGAAGCTGTTGTCGTCGATCCAGCCTCTGACTGGCCGCTATTCGCCGAAAAGGCCCGCGAGTTGCTCGCCGTCTCCCGCGTCGATGTCACCTATGGCTGCTGGACCTCGGTCAGCCGCAAGTCGGTGCTGCCGGTGTTCGAGGAATTGAACGGTCTGCTGTTCTATCCTGTGCAGTACGAGGGCGAGGAACAGTCCCGCAACATCTTCTACACCGGTGCCGCGCCGAACCAGCAGGCGATCCCGGCGGTCGAATATCTTCTGGGTGCGGATGGCGGTTCGGCCAAGCGGATCGCGCTGCTCGGCACCGACTATGTCTATCCCCGCACCACCAACCGCATCCTGCGCGGCTACCTGAACAGCAAGGGCATCCCCGACGCCGACATCATCGAGGAATACACCCCCTTCGGTCACAGCGACTGGCAGGGCATCGTCGCCCGCGTGAAGCGTTTTGCCGGCGAGGGCAAGAAGACCGCCATCGTCTCCACCATCAACGGCGATGCGAACGTTCCCTTCTACCGCGAACTCGGCAACCAGGGCATCAAGGCCGAGGACATCCCCTCGGTCGCCTTCTCGGTCGGTGAGGAAGAACTGGCCGGCATCGATGCGCGGCCGCTGGTCGGGCATTTGGCGGCCTGGAACTACTTCATGTCGGTGCAGTCGCCGGCGAACACCGAATTCCTGAACATGTGGCGCGCCTATATCCGCAACCCGCGCCGCGTCACCAACGACCCGATGGAGGCTACCTACACCGGCTTCAACATGTGGGCCCAGGCCGTGACGCAGGCCGGCACGACCGCGGTCGATGCCGTCCGCACCGCGATGATCGGCCAAAAGTTCGCGGCCCCGGCCGGCTTTGTCGAGGAGATGCACGCCAACCACCACCTGTCCAAGCCGGTGATGATCGGCGAAATCCAGGCCGATGGTCAGTTCAACGTCATCAGCAAGACACCGACCGCGATCCCGGCCGAAAACTGGTCGCCCTTCATCCCCGAGAACGCGAACCGGCGCCGGCCCTGATCATGTTTTTGCGAGCGGGAGTGGCGGTCCTGCTGCTCCTGCTCGCGGCCCTCCCGGCCCGGGCGCAGGATGCCTTTGCTGACCTGCTGCCCGGGCTGCTCGGGAACTTCGGGCAACAGGCGGAGGCGGTCGAACGCCTCGGCGCCCTGGGCGACCCGCGCGCGCTGCCGATCCTGCGGGCGCTGGGCGATACCCGCCTGCTGCGCGGCCCCGACAACATGGTCATCGTCAGCGAGGCGCAGCCGCCGCCCGGCAGCGACGTGATCCGCATCAACAACCGTGTGCGCGGCGCGTTGCGCGGTGCGCTCGGGCGGCTGCAACTGACATCGCCCGATCCGGCCGAACGGCTGGTCGCGGCCGAGGCCATGCTGCGCAACCGCAGCGCCGACGACATCCCGATGCTGGAAGTGGCGATGGGGCGCGAGAGCGTCGCACGCATCCGCGACCGCCTGGCGCTGGCCCTTGGCGGGGCACGACTGGCGGCGGCCGACCCCGCGACCAAGCGGATCGGCATCCTGGCGCTCGGCCGCTCGACCTCGCCGGAAGCACGCTCGCTGCTGCTGGAGTCCCGCGCGCAAAACCCCGACCTGACGGCGGAGATCGCCAGCGCGATCGCCGACATCGACGAACGCCTGGCGATCCGCCGTGCCGCCGAGACGGTGTTCCAGGGCCTGTCGCTCGGCTCCGTGTTGCTGCTCGCGGCCCTGGGCCTGGCCGTGACCTTTGGCGTCATGGGCATCATCAACATGGCGCATGGCGAGTTCGTGATGCTAGGCGCCTACACGACTTTTGTGGTGCAGGAGCTGTGTCGCGACATCCCGGCCTTGCAGCCCTGGTCGCTGCCGTTGGCCGTCCCCGCCGCCTTCCTGGTCACGGCGCTGATCGGGGCGGCGATGGAGCGCGGATTGATCCGCCACCTCTATGGCCGCCCGCTGGAAACCCTGCTGCTGACCTTTGGCGTCGGCATGGTGCTGCAACAGGTCGTGCGCCTGACTTTTGGTGCGCAGAACCGGGAGGTCATCAGCCCGGCCTGGATGCAGGGCACGCTGATCCTGCCGGGTGAGATCGCAATCACGCAGAACCGCGCCTGGATCATCCTTTTTGCCCTGTTCGTCCTGTTCGCCACCCTGGCGGCGATCCGGCTGACCCGCTTTGGCTTGGAGATGCGGGCCGTCGTGCAGAACCGCCGCATCGCCGCGACCATGGGCATCCGTACTGGCCGGGTCGATGCGATGACTTTTGC
>JANOEW010000627.1:0-6522 GCA_031413475.1 Amaricoccus sp. | reverse complement strand
CGGTCGGCCGTCTCGGCGACGACGCCGAGGTCGTGCGTGATCAGCAGCAGCCCGAGGCGCCGCCGCACGCGCAGCCGGGTGAGGAGCGCGAGGATCTGCGCCTGGATCGTCACGTCGAGCGCCGTCGTCGGCTCGTCGGCGATCAGCAGGTCGGGCTCGTTGGCGAGCGCCATCGCGATCATCACCCGCTGCCTCTGGCCGCCCGAGAGCTGATGCGGATAGCTGCCAAACCGTGACTCAGGATCGGGAATGCCGACCTGGGTGAGAAGTTCGAGGGTGCGCGCCCGCGCCGCCGGTCCCGTCAGTCCCTGGTGCAGCAGCAACGCCTCGCCGATCTGCTTCTCGATGGTGTGCAGCGGGTTCAGCGACGTCATCGGCTCCTGGAAGATGAAGCTGATGTCGTTGCCGCGGACCCGCAGCAGCGTGCGCTCGTCCGCCGTGGTCATCTCGGTTCCGCGGTAGCGCACGGAGCCGGTGACATCGGCGTTGTCGGGCAAGAGGCGCACGGTGGACAGCGCGGTCACCGACTTGCCGGAGCCGGATTCCCCGACGATGGCGAGCGTCTCGCCGGCGTGCAGGTCGAAGCTGACGCGCCGCACGGCGTCGGTTCGGCGCCCGCCCTGCACGAACGCGACCGAGAGGTCACGCACCTCGAGCAGGCGCTCGCCGATGGGGTGACGGCCCGCGTCCTTCATCGCGTGTCCTTCATCGGGCGCGCTTCATCGATCCCGGCCTCATCGGAACGTCTTGCGCGGGTCGAACGCGTCGCGCAGGCCCTCGAAGATGAAGACGAGCAGCGACAGCATGATCGCAAAGGTGAAGAAGGCGGTGAACCCGAGCCAGGGCGCGTTCAGCCGGTTCTTGCCCTGCAGCGCAAGCTCGCCGAGCGACGGGTAGGACGGCGGCAGGCCGAGCCCGAGGAAGTCGAGCGCAGCGAGGCCGCCGATCGCGCCGGTGACGATGAACGGCATCAGCGTCAGGGTGGCGACCATGGCGTTCGGCAGCACGTGGCGGAACATGATCGTCGCGTCGCCGACCCCGAGCGCCCGGGCGGCGCGGACGTATTCGAAGTTGCGCGCCCGCAGGAACTCGGCGCGGACCACGCCGACGAGGCTGGTCCAGCTGAAGAACGCGATCAGCAGCGTCAGCAGCCAGAAGTTCATCACGAAGATCGCCGACAGGATGATGATCACGTAGAGGCTCGGCATGTTCACCCAGATCTCGACGATGCGCTGGAACAACAGATCGACCGTGCCGCCGAAATAGCCCTGCACCGCGCCGGCGACGACGCCGATCAGGCTGGAGATGGCCGCCACCACCAGCGCGAACAGGATCGAGATGCGGAAGCCGTAGATGACGCGCGCGACCACGTCGCGGGTCTGGTCGTCGGTGCCGAGCCAATGGGCGCGGTCGGGTGGGGAGGGGGCGGTCACCACGTCGTAGTTGATGGTGTCGAAGCCGTAGGGGATCGGCGGCCAGATCGCCCAGCCCGGTTGCGCGATCGGGGTTCCGTCCAGCGAGCCGGTCGCAGCTTCGGCGAGCACGCCCTCGGGGTCGTCGAGGCAGGCTTCGAGCCCGCCGGTGGCGATCAGGCAGCGGACTTCGGGAGCGTGATACTCGGCCTGGGTCTGGAACTCGCCGCCGAAGTCCGCCTCGGAGTAGAAGTGGAACACCGGGAAGCGCCATTCGTCCTGAAACCGCACGACCAGCGGCCTGTCGTTGGCGACGAACTCGGCGCCGAGCGCAACGGCGAAAAGCACGAGAAAAATCCGCAACGACCAGTGGGCGCGGCGATTGGCCCGGAAGTTCGCGAGCCGCCGGCGTTGCAGCGCGTTCAGTGCCATCTAGACCTCGCGACTTTCGAAGTCGATGCGCGGATCGACCCAGACGTAGGTGAGATCCGAGATCAGGCCGATGATCAGTCCGAGCAGGCCGAACACGTAGAGCGTGGCGAAGACCACCGGATAGTCGCGCTGGATCGCGCTTTCGAAGGCGAGCCGGCCAAGGCCGTCAAGCGAGAACACCGTCTCGATGATCAGCGAGTTGCCGAACAGGATCGCGAGAAACATGCCGGGAAAGCCCGCGATGATGATCAGCATCGCGTTGCGGAACACGTGGCCGTAGAGCACCCGCCGCTCGGCGAGGCCCTTGGCCCGGGCGGTGATCACGTACTGCTTCTTGATCTCGTCGAGGAACGAGTTCTTGGTCAGGAGGGTCAGCGTCGCGAAGGCGCCGATCGTGTAGGCCGTCACCGGCAGCGCGATGTGCCAGAGGTAGTCGAGGACCTTGCCGCCCGCGCTGAGCTCGGACCAGTTGTCCGAAGTCAGACCCCGCAGCGGGAAGATCTGCCAGAACGACCCGCCGGCGAACAGCACCAGCAGCATGATCGCGAACAGAAAGCTCGGGATCGCGTAGGCGACGATGATCAGGCCGCTGGTCCAGGTGTCGAACGCGCCACCGTCGCGGATCGCCTTGCGGATGCCGAGCGGGATCGAGATCAGATAGGCGAGCAGCGTCGACCACAGCCCCAACGAGATCGAGACCGGCAGCTTTTCGATCACCAGGTCGATCACGCGGATCGAACGGAAATAGCTCTCGCCGAAGTCGAAGGTCAGGTAGTTTCGCAGCATCTGCACGAACCGCTCGGCCGGCGGTTTGTCGAAGCCGAACTGGCGTTCCAGATCGGCGATGAACTCCGGCGGCAGGCCCTGGGCGCCGCGATACTCGCCCGATCCGCCGCCGGCCGCGGTCTCGCCGCCGCCGCCGGAAATGCGGCCGGTGGCCGAGGTCTCGGCCTCGAGCCGGGCGATCACCTGCTCGACCGGCCCGCCGGGCATGAACTGCACCAGAACGAAGTTGATCAGCAGGATGCCGAACAGCGTCGGGACGATCAGCAGCAGCCGGCGGAGAATGTAGGCGGCCATGTCAGCGCAGCGCGCCCGCGGCCTTCAGCGCGTCGTATTTCGCCTGGTCGAACCACCATTGCGCGTCGCCGCGCGCATAGGCGGGCGGCGTCTCGGGCCGTCCGAACACGTCCCAGTGCGCGATCCAGAACGCGGCCTTGCTCCAGTTCGGCACCCAGATCTGCTTGGCGCGCAGCACCCGGTCGAGCGCGCGCACCCGCACGGTCAGTTCCTCGCGGTCGGCGGCTTCGATGATCTTCTCGATCAGCGCGTCCACCACCGGGTCGGCCACGCCGGAGAAGTTCAGCGTGCCCGGGGCCGCCGCGCCTTCCGAGCCGAGCGTCGAGCGCAGCTCGATCGACGGGCTCATCGACATCACCAGCCGGCCCGGCACGATGTCGTAGTCGAAGTCCTCCTGGCGCTGCTGCATCTGCGCGGCGTCGACCTGGCGGTGACTGGCGTCGATCCCGACCTGGCGGAGGTTCTGCACGTAGGGGTTGATGATGCGCTCGAACGAGGGATTGTCGTCGAGGATCTCGATCGACAGCGTCTCGCCCGCGGCGTTGCGCCTGAGCCCGTCCGCGCCGACGGTCCAGCCGGCCGCGTCGAGCAGCGCCGAAGCGCGGCGGATCGCCGAGCGGTCGTTGTTGCGCTCGGCGGAATTGACCGGGGGCAGGTAGGCCGGCGCGGTGAACACCTCGGGCGGAAGCGCGTCGCGGAACGGCTCGAGCAGCGCCAGTTCCTCGCCCTCGGGCAGGCCTTCGGCCGCCATGGGCGAGTTCTGCCAGAAGCTGACGGTGCGTTCATACAGCCCATAGAACAGCGTCGCGTTCGACCATTCGAAGTTGAACATCAGCGCGATCGCCTCGCGCACGCGCGGGTCGGAGAGCTTGTCGCGACGCAGGTTCATCCAGAACCCCTGGGTGCCGGAGGGCCGCTGGTCGGGCAGGCTCTCGCGCTTGACCCAGCCCTTGTCGATCGCAGGAAAGGTGTAGTCGTTCGCCCATATCTGCGAAAAGAACTCCTCGTGAAACAGATACTGGCCAACCTTCAGCGCCTCGAAGGCGGCGGTGTTGTCGGCGAAATATTCGTAGATATAGCAGTCGAAGTTCTGCGAGCCGACGTTGACCGCCAGCTTCGCGCCCCAGTAGTCCGGCACGCGGCAGTATTTGATCGAGCGCCCCGGCTGCACCTCGGCGACCTGGTATTGCCCCGAGCCGACCGGCGGAACGAGCGTGGACTCGCCGAATTCGACCGTCGCGTAATAGTGCTTCGGCAGGATCGCGAGCCCGCCGGCCAGCGCCGGCAGATCGCGCGTCGCGGCTCCCTCCTTGAACGTGAATTTCACCCGATGGGTGTCGAGCGCCTCGACCGTGGCGATATCCTGGAGCGTGATGCGCCAGGACGGCGCGCCCTGTTCCATCAGCGTCTCGTAGGTGAACACCACGTCCGCCGCCGTGATCGGCGCCCCGTCCGAAAAGCGCGCCTCGGGGCGCATGTCGAAGATCACCCAGCTGCGATCCCTGGGATACTCCAGCGTCGCGGCGACCAGCCCGTAGTTGCCGTCGATCTCGTCCGCCGAGCCGACGAGGAGGCTGTCGTAGAGCAGGCCGAGCCCCTGCGCCGGTTCGCCCTTGAGAATGAACGCATTGAGGCTGTCGAAGGTCTGGCTGGCGCCGGTGCCGCGAAAGCTCATCGTGCCGCCCTTGGGCGCGTCAGGATTGACGTAGTCGAAATGCGGGAAGTCGGCCGGATACCTGAGATCGCCGAACGTGGAGATGCCGTGGGCGACGATGGTTTCCCCGTCATCGGTCGCCACCGCCTGGCCTCCGGCGAGCATGGCCCAGATCGCCAGCGCCACCGCCGCCACGATCCGCGATCGCCGCCCCGGCCGATCCTTATGGACCACGATACCAGCTCGGCCGCGTGCGATCATGCTGTCGTCCTATGGAGAGGGGGGCGAAGGCCAGCAGTCTACCGCCACCGGCGCCGGGGTAAAGCGCCAACTCGCTGCCAACTCGCAGGTTTTCGTGACTGCGGCGTGAGCGGAAGCCTCAGCCGCCGGTCGACGCCAGATAGGCGATCACGTTGGCGCGATCTTCGGACTTCGACAGCCCGGCGAAGGCCATGCTGGTGCCGGCGACGTAGCCCTTGGGGTTCTCGAGGAACGCGTAAAGCTCGTTCGCGTCCCAGGCGCCGTCCTTGCCCGACAACGCCCCGGAATACTTGAAACCCTCGACGGACGCGACATCGCGCCCGACCACGCCGTCGAGATGCGGCCCGACCGCGTTGTTGCCATCGACCTTGTGGCAGGCGGCGCAGCGCTTGAAGATCGCTTCGCCCGCGGCCGGGTCCGCGGCGGCGACCAGCGCGACCGCGTCCACCGCCTCGACGGGCGCGGCCTCCTCGCCCTCGGCGGCGGCCGCTTCCGGGGCTTCGATCGAGAAGGCGACGATGTCGGATGACGTATCGAAGATCGCGCCGGCCAGCGTCGAGATCAGCAGGAAGACCAGAAGGCTTCCGCAGAGCGCGCCGACGAGCTTGGTGATTTCCATCGTATTCATGGGCTCGGCACCTGGTTTCCCGAGAGCGCGGTCCCCCGGAGCGTCATCAACGCCGTATTAGCCGCTTCGCGCGCGCCAGCGCAAGCATCGAACGCGCGGCGAAATGGCCCGCGGCGGCGAATCGCTTCGGGCGGGCGGCGCTTCCCTTTCCACGGGGCATCTGACATGGAACGAGGCCGATCGCCGCCGAGGACCGACCGATGCCGCCAGACCCGCTTCCGATCGCCTTCCAGGGCGTTCCCGGCGCGTATTCGCACCAGGCCTGCGCCGAGGTCTTCCCCGACCGCGCTGCGCTGCCGTGCAATACCTTCGAGGGTGCGATCGCGGCGGTGAAGGAGGGCCGGGCCGGGCTGGCGATGCTGCCGGTCGAGAATTCGACCTACGGGCGGGTCGCGGACATCCACCACCTACTGCCCGACTCCGGGCTCCACATCATCGCCGAGCATTTCCTGCGGGTGCACATCAACCTGCTCGGGCCGCGCGGGTCGCGGCTGAACGAAATCCGCAGCGCGATGAGCCATACGGTGTTGCTCGGCCAGTGCCGCGGATTTCTGCACGCCCACGGGATCGCGCCGCGTGTCGGCGCCGACACCGCCGGCTCGGCCCAAGCCGTCGCCGAAGCGGGCGATCCGACGCTCGCGGCGCTCGCCTCCGAGCTGGCGGGCCAGATTTACGGGCTCGACGTGCTCGCCCGCCACATCGAGGATCAGGCGAACAACACCACGCGGTTTCTGGTGATGTCCCCCGAGGCGCGGCCGGCGGGGCCGGGCCCGGCGCTGACCAGCTTCGTGTTTCGTGTCCGCAACCTGCCGGCGGCGCTCTACAAGGCGCTCGGCGGCTTCGCGACCAACGGCGTCAACATGATCAAGCTCGAGAGCTACATGATCGACGGCCAGTTCACCGCGACCCAGTTCTACGCCGACATCGAGGGCCGCCCCGAGGACCCGCCGGTGGCGCCGCGAGCCCCCAACCACTTCTCGACCTTCTCGATGGTCTCTTCGCTCGCCCCGCGTGGGGGTGAGATGGCAGGCTTCACCGCTTGCAGGTTCGGCCTA
>JANOEW010000626.1:0-1586 GCA_031413475.1 Amaricoccus sp. | reverse complement strand
GCCTGGCTTGAGGCCGCGGAGCGGGAGACGGGCTTGTCGACCCGCCGCGCGGTCGTCCTGCCGCAGGAGCAGGCGGTGGAGATGCTGCTGATGGGGATGCGGCTGCGCGAGGGGATCGACCTCGATCGACACGCGTTGCTCGCGGGGCGCCGCCTGTCCGAAGACGCGATCGGGACATTGGCCGGAATGGGCTTCGTGGCGCGGGATGGCGCGCGGCTGCGCGCGACGGACGCAGGGCGGCCGGTGCTGAACGCGGTCATAGAAAGTCTATCAAAACAATAGTTTACCGTCCCAGTCGTTCGCAAAGACCGTCAAGCTCTTCGAGGGTCTTGTACCGGATCCTTACCTCGCCCGACACGTCGCCGGGCTTGTGCTCGATCGAGACCGGCAGGTTGAGGTTCGCGGTCAGATCCGCCTCGAGCGCGCGGGTGTCGGCGTCCTTGGCGGCGGGGCGGGCAGGCGCCGGGCGCGGGCGGATCGTGTCGCGCGCGAGAGCCTCAGTCTGTCGAACCGACAGATCGCGGTCGATCACCTGACGCGCCAGCGCCTCGGGATTGGCGGCGGTGACCAGGGCGCGGGCATGGCCGGCGCTGAGGCGGCCCGCGCGCAAATGATCGAGCAGCGCCTCGGGAAGGGTCAGCAGGCGCAGCAGGTTCGCGATATGGCTGCGGCTCTTGCCGAGACCCTCGGCGAGCCGCTCCTGGGTGTGGCCGAAGCGGTCCATCAGCTGGCGGTAGCCCTGCGCCTCCTCGACCGCGTTGAGGTCGGCGCGCTGCACGTTCTCGATGATCGCAAGCTCGAGCACTTCGGCGTCGTCGAGATCTCGAATCACCGCGGGCAACTCGTGCACCCCGGCAAGCTGCGCCGCACGCCAGCGGCGTTCGCCGGCGACAATTTCGTGGACTCCGGCTTCCTCGGGGTGCGGACGCAGGATCAGCGGCTGGATCACGCCCTTTTCCCGAATCGAGGCGGCGAGATCCTGCAACTCGCGGTCGTCGACCGTGCGCCGGGGTTGGTTCGGGTTGGGCCGGATGCGGTCGATCGGGACGGTGCGCTGGCTGGCGCCAACGGACCCTAGCCGCGACTGGTCCGGACCGACGTCGGCGAGCAGGGCCGAGAGGCCGCGCCCGAGGCCCTTTTTTTCCATCGTGTTCCCCCGATTCAGGCTGGTTCGACCAGCCGGCGCTCGCGGCGCATCTGCGCGAGGATCTCGGCGGCGAGTTTCTGATAGGCGATCGCGCCCGTGCTGGTGCGGTCGTAGATGAGCGCGGGCACCGCGTGTGACGGCGCCTCGCTGAGGCGAACGTTGCGCGGGATGACCGTCTCGTAGACCAGCGCGCCGAGGTTCTCGCGAACGTCGGCGGCGACCTGGCCAGAGAGGTTGTTGCGCCGGTCGAACATGGTGAGCACGATGCCCTGAATGCGCAAGGACGGGTTGGAGCCGTTGCGGACCGACTGCACGGTGCGGATCAGCTGCGACAGCCCCTCCAGTGCAAAGAATTCGCATTGCAACGGGACGAGAACCGAATCGGCTGCGACAAGGGCGTTGATGGTCAGCAGGTTCAACGACGGCGGGCAGTCGATCA
>JANOEW010000625.1:0-3392 GCA_031413475.1 Amaricoccus sp. | reverse complement strand
CGATAGGCGGCCTCAGATTGCCCCGCAGGCCCTCAGCAGAGGGTGGCCGGATGCCCGTGGAACGGGCGGCCGGATCGCCGTGGAATGGGTGGCCGGATGTTCATGGAACCGGTGGCCGGATCATCGTGGTGCACGCAGCCTGGAACTGGCGGTTCACCCGATCGAGCGGACATTGAAGCCCAAGCAGTAACTTTTTCCCGCGGGCTCCCGAGTGAACGCCCGAAACTACCTTACGATCGATCGTTGGACCGCCGCGAACAACCAGAACGGGACGTGAACTGCGAGGGCAGAAAAAGGCAGAAAGAGGGCAGAAAATGGCGGAGCGAACAAAACGCGCCCAAATTTTCCTTTGCAAAATCAGGCTGTTAGGCTGGCTGGGGAACCTGGATTCGAACCAGGACTAACGGAGTCAGAGTCGCTACGCACCCTTTGAATTCTTTGGGAAAAAGGGCAGAAAATCTGCCGCCAGTCTGCGGCAGTCGCCTGCGACCGCGCGTGCCGTTGAGGGCGCAAGAGGCGAGAGGACGGCTCGCCGAGGCGCCCCGCCTGCCAGAGATTACCAGGACTTTCCGCGCGATCACCGCTTGTGAAGCGTTCCCTAACCCGGATCGCCCGAAATGCTGTCTTGCCGTAGCGGGCCCCTGCCGAGACCGTAAGCTATGCCGGGTCCGGCTCCGCGTCCGGCTGGCCGGCCGCGAGCGCGTTGCAGTAGGCGAGGCAGAGGTCGCGGGACAGGTAGCGGCCGTGCGCGGCGGTTTCCTGACGCTCGACGATCGGGAAGGTGGAATAGACGTAGGCGACGTCGTCGCGGCTGCGGGAGCGGTCGGCCGGGTCGAAGACGCCGTAGAGGTGGAAGAACACCGCGTCGAGGCGGGCGCGGAGCCGCAGCCGCCGGACCGGGTCCCAGGCGAAGGGCGGCAGGACGGCGCCGTCGGGGCCGACATGCCCGAGGTCGCGCGCGAAGGCCGCCATGTCGTGGGCGGAGTAGGTCAGCTCGAGCGCCGCCTGCCGCACGATATCGCCGGCGCTGAGCGGGCCGAAGTACGTCGTCTCGAACACGTCGGGCGGGACGACCGGAAGCTGCTCGACGATGAACCAATTCAAGCTCGTGCTATGAACCTTCGAGCGGGCGACATAATCGAAGATAAGAGAGTTGAGGTTTGCTAGCAGCAACGAAAAAATAGCGGCTGGCACACGTGTGTCGGCGGCTAACAGTAGTGGCAACTTGTTGCCGTATCCCGCCCTTGGCACGACCGACGCTATGAATGTTCTTGCATCCGTAGCTCTGGCGATATCCCGGAACGCAATGACCCATTCAACATCACCGTGCAGTCGCACCTCCGAATCTAGCACCCAGTACTGCGGTATGGGGAGAAACCTCGGGTCGCCCTTCTGCTCATCACTCAAGTCGGCGCTGAGCGCCGCGTTGTGGACGTTTTCGACGTTCACGTCGACCGACGCCGCACGGTGATCGAACTGGTGGATCATCCGGCCGACATAGAGCGGCAGCCATCTGCCGGACGCGCTTTCCCAGATATTGCCGCCGATCCGCCAGGCGCCTTCCTCCTCCTCCAGCCGGCGGCGATCGCGGAACAGGCCGCTGTCGTTGGTCATGTGGAACATCGTGGCGTACCGCACCGGCCAGGCGTTGACGGGCTGCGGACCGGTCCGGTCGACGAGCACCGGCAGGCGGGCGTAGACGGCGGTGGTCAGCGCGGCGTCGCGGCGGCTGCGGAAGATCGGCGCAGTCCCGGTGTTGGGGTTCACGCGCGCGAAGTCGGCCGCCGTGAGCGGAAAGCAGCGGTCGGGGTCCGCCAGCTCGCTCACCGCCTGCGCGAAGAACGCGCACCGCGCCGCCGGAAACGTCCGGGACCGCCCGACGACGAAGGCGCAGAACTTGAAGCGGCTGTCCACGTCCGGGAAGAACGGGTCGAGGTCGTGCCGCGTGCGGCGGTTCTCGAAGTCGATCAGCGCCTTGAGCCGCCCGGTGGTCGCGACCCCCCGGAAGAACTTCGACGCGGAGAGGTCGGAGGCGATGCCGGACGGCGTCAGCAGGCCGAGCATACCGTCGGGGGCGAGCAGCGCCATGCCGCGCTCGACGAAGAGCGTGTAGAGGTTGATGTCGCCGCCGGAGAGCAGCGGGTAGTCCCCGCCGCGTCGCGCCATCCGCGCCGCCGTCTCGGCCCGGTCGGCGGCCCGCCCAAAGTCGGCGGCGAGCGGCGCGTTCTCCTGCTCGAGGCCGCGGATCATCGCCGCACGGTCGGCGGCGCGTTGGGCGAGCGCACTGCGCCGGTCACGGGCGGCGAACCACTCGACCTGCTGCAGCTTGATCCGGTCCCAGGGCGGGTTGCCGATCACCGCATCGAAGCCACCGGCGCGCGCGCCCTCCCAATCGCGCCAGACGCCCGGGAAGGCGACCTCCCAGTTGAGGAACCGCTCCTCGGCCCGGAGCTGCCGGGCGCGGTCGAGGATCGCGGCGAAGCGCCGGGTCTGCCCGACGTCGGCGCGGGCGCCGGCGGCGAGCATGTCACCCTGCTGCGGCCGCCCGCTTGCGATCAGCTCGCCCTGCTCGGGCCGCGGCGGCGCGACCGCCAGCCGGCCGCGCGCGATCTCGATCGGGTCGCCGAACAGCCCATCGAGCCAGGCCTGCACCGCGGCGCGGTCCTCGGGCTCGCGCAGGTCGAGCCAGTCGATGGCGTGATAGAGCCCGAGGAAGGCGTCGAGCGGCTCGGTCATCGACAGGACGCCGTCGAAGATCTGCGCCGAACGGTGCGCCTCGGCGATCTCGGCGTCGGTCAGTCCCTCGATCGTCTGCATCGAGGCGGCCGAGGCGGTGGCGCGGCGCAGCGGCTCGGCGAGGAGCAGCCGGCCGCCGGCGCGGTCGAGCCGCTCGAGCGTGCGGCCGACCCAGGCGCCGAAGAGCGAGTCGCCGACGCGCAGGTGGTGGTCGAGGAACGACAGCGGCGCGCCGACCGTGAAGGTGTGCAGCCAGAGCGACACCTTTGCCAGCTCGACGGCCATCGGGTTCTTGTCGACGCCGTAGACGCAGCGCTTGAGCACCATGCGCCGGATGATGTGGCGGTCGTCGAGCTGGCCCGGATCGATCGCCCAGCCTTGCGCCTCAGCGTTGCCGAGCACCGTGTCCCGGATGACGGTGATCCGGTCGGCGAGCGGGGAGACGTAGCCATCGCCGGCCACGACCTCGGCCTCGGCCATGGCCTCGATCACCTGGTCCGCGAGATAGTCGACGAGGTTGACCAGGAAGTGCCCGGAGCCCATCGCGGGGTCGCAGACGCGCAGGGTCAGAATCGCGTCGGCGGGATCGAGACGGCGCAGCGCGCCGAGGCGCTTGTCCGGGTCGGGGCCGTCGCCGAGCTCGGCGGCCTTCGCGC
>JANOEW010000624.1:0-2472 GCA_031413475.1 Amaricoccus sp. | reverse complement strand
CGGCATCCCGCTCGGTCGGCATCACCAGCATGATCGGCGCGGGGTCCTGGTCGATGTAGTAGCCGACGGCTCCAAGGAGCGCTTCGCTCTTCCCGATTTGGCTGCTCGACATGATCACCACGCTCTCGACGCTGGCGTCGGAGATCGCATCCATCATCCCGCGCTGGTATTCCGCGCGGCTGGTGCGCCACTGTCCGGGCTCGGCGCTCGCCTCCGAGCTCAGCCGGCGGTTGGCGTCGGCCCAGTCACTGATCGTCAGTTCCGGCGGCGGCCGCAGGATCGTCAGCGCCTTCCGCACCGTCTCCGCCAGCCGCTCCGGCCCCGTCAGGGTCAGCGGCGATGACCGGCGTCGTGGCGAGCTCGTCGAGCGCCTCGCGGACCGCTTGCCTGATCTGGTCGCGGACCCCGGCAATCGTCGTCTCCTCGTGGCAGAGCGGCGCGAGCCGGTCGGGCAGGACGAGGAGCCGGCTCCGCAACCGCGCGAGCACCGCGATCCAGGCCGCCTCGACCGCATCGGCCGGCAGCAGCTCGCCCCGGCGTCCGTCGGCCTCCATCTCGGCGAGATCGGCCTTGGCCTTGATCAGCCGCGCCCGCTCCACGCCGAAGTCCGGCGCGCCGGCCTGCGCCTTCACCGCGAGGTCACGGAGATAGACGACGTAGCCGCGCACCGCGCCGACCAGGTCGTACTGCCCCCGCTCGGCCTTGGGGATCACCCCATCACGGCTCAGCTGCTGGATGCGCCGCTCGCTCAGATCGAGCAGGCGGGCGATCACGGCGATCGGTTGCGCGTTCGTCGCCATTGCTGACACCCCGCCAAAAATAGCAACAAGATGATAGGCTTATCTGCTTGGATCGCGCGACGATCTACGCATGTGTGGTGTCAAGCAGACCGAACCGGAGACCGACGATGACCACCACGATCCTTCCCTCCCGCAATGAACCCTGGGGCTACTGGGGCACCATCGCCCGCATCGAGAACGGCCCCGCCGCCGACGCGGCCAAGGCCTGGCAGATCGCCTCCCGCAGCATCGCGGAGGTGACAGAGGCCTCGCCCGAGGGGGTCCGCGACTTCCTCGACTCCCGCCACGGCCGCCACTTCGCCGACGACGTCGCGAACGAGCTCTGGAAGGGCGAGACCCTGAAGGACGCGATCGACGCTGCGATCACCCGCTGGATGGGTTGGCGCATCGACCGCAAGACCAGCCGCGACGAGGGCATCCCGCGCGGGCTTCCCTACCTCACCGGCTGGGTCACCCATGTCCAGATCCTCGACGAACTGTAGGCCTGACCACGCCTCCCTTCCGGCTCCGCTGCGCTCCCACGGGATGCGCGGCTCGGGGTCGTAGCAAGCTCGGGATGGTCCCGGGCTTCGCATCGAAGGGAAGAACCCGATGTCCAAGCTCTCCGACACTCAGTCGATCATCCTCTCCGCAGCCGCGCAGCGCGCGGACGGCAACGTCCTGCCGCTCCCGGGATCCCTGCGCGGCGGGGCGGCCACCAAGGTGATCGGCGCGTTGCTCTCCCTTGGACTGATCCGCGAGCAGATCAGCGACAGTCCGCGCAAGGCCGACGGCGCGCTCAACACCGTCTGGCGCAACGAGGAGGACGGCCGAGGTGTCCTGCTCTTCATCACCCCGCAGGACTGGAGGCGATCGGCGTCGAGAAGGAAGCCCATCAGGCCGAGACGGTCGCCTACCGCTTCAACGCGGGCACGAACTCTGCGGGCGAGCCCGCCGCCGGTGCGCCCACGGGCGCCGACGAGGCGCAGGTCGCGCCCGTCCTGAAACGCCGGGGCCGGCCGAAGATGGCCGCGCCCACGGCGCGCGACACGGGCGCTCCGCGCAAGACCCGGGAGGGCACCAAGCAGGAGCAGCTGATCGCAATGCTCCGGCGCAAGCAGGGCGCAACCATCGCCCAGATCGTCGAAGCGACCGGCTGGCAGCCGCACACGGTGCGCGGGGCCTTCGCCGGGGCGCTCAAAAAGCGACTTGGGCTGGAGGTCGCGTCCGAACAGATCGACGGCGTCCGCGTCTACCGCATCGCGGACTGACGGGCCGCGTCGCCGCCGCCTGGCGTCGGCGGGACCGGCTCGGACAATGTTCCAGTCCATGCCGCCGGCGCTGCCACAGTGCCGGCAGCGCATGCGGCGGCAGATCTGCGTCAGCCGCTCGAAGACGGCGAAACGGTCATGCAGGCGATGCGGCGCGACGAGCGCCCGCCGCCGGCAGTTCGGGCGCTCGATCTCGACGGCATCCGTCGCCTCCAAGTGCTGAAGGCGGAGGGCGCGGCGGGGGGCGAGGATGACGCATACGCGGCATGCCTGAACGCCGGCGCGTCGTCCGGCACGGCGCCGGGCCGGAACGCCAGATCCAGACCGGGATCGGACCGATCACGGTGCAGCGCCAGAAGCTGCGCGACCGCGCGACGGACGTTGCGCCCGAGAAGAAGATCAGGTTCACCTCGAACATCCTG
>JANOEW010000623.1:0-1587 GCA_031413475.1 Amaricoccus sp. | reverse complement strand
GAGGTGACGGTCAGCTGGCTGACCCAAAGCCCCTGGGTGTTCCTGGCGCTGATCCTCGCGGACGTCTGGCAATGGACGCCGTTTATGTTCGTGATCCTGCTCGCCGGGCTGACCGCCATTCCGCCCAATCTCTACGAGGCGGCGGAACTCGACGGCGTGAACGCCTGGGACACGTTCTGGTCGATCACGCTGCCGCATCTCGGCCCGATGATGCTGCTCGCGATCACCTTCCGACTGCTCGACGCCATACGGCTGTTCGACACCATCTTCATCATGACCGGCGGCGGGCCGGGCACGAAGACCTACACGGCGTCCTACTACCTCTACACCGTCGGATTCACGCAGTTCCACCTGTCGCAGGCGACCGCCGGAAGCTGGCTGTTCCTCATCTTCACCGCGCTGGTCGTGACGCTGCTCGTACGCCGGCTCCTCCGCGTGGAGCCGGTCTGATGGCCGTCGCGGTCGCTCCGGCTCGCCGCAGGCGCCGCCGTTTTTCGCCCTTCGGGCGCGTCCTGCTCCTCGGCTTCTTTTTGCTGTTCGTGCTGGCGCCGCTCTACTGGATGTTCAACACGTCGATCAAGCCGAGCGACGACTACCTGACGATCCCGCCGGTGTGGTTTCCGGACAAGCCGACGCTGGTCCACTACGAGGCGGCGCTCTTCACCTATCGCGGCCTCGACGGGCTGATCAACAGCCTGATCGTCTCGTCCTGCGCCACCGTCCTGTCGGCGCTTCTCGGAACGCTGATGGCCTACAGCCTCGCGCGCTACAACACCGGCGGGAAACACCTGTCGTTCTGGGTGCTGTCGCAGCGCTTCCTGCCGCCGGTCGGCATCATTCTTCCGGTGTTCCTGATCTACCGCAACCTCGGCATCCACGACACGCGCTTTGGGCTGATCATCATCTACACGGTCTTCACGCTTCCGGTGTCGGTCTGGATGATGTTCGCCTATTTCCGCGGGATGCCGCAATCGATGGAGGAGGCGGCCCAGGTCGACGGCTGCACCCGCTGGCAGGCGTTCTGGAGCGTCGCGGTCCCGCTGGCAGCGCCCGGGATCGTCGCCGCCGCGGTCTTCGCCTTCATCGCCTGCTGGACCGAGTTCTTCTTCGCGCTCGTGCTGACCAGCCGCGAGGCGTTCACCTTACCGACCGTGTTCCGCGCCTTCATCGGCTTCCAGGGCGCGCAATACGGCGAGGCTGCGGCGCTCGCCGTCGTGTCGCTGGGACCGTCGATCGTCCTCGGCGTCCTGGCGCAACGCCATCTCGTGCGCGGGCTCACGCTCGGCGCGGTCCGCGGCTAGGGGCTCGGCTCGAGATGGCGGACGTGAAGATCACTGGCCTGCACAAACAGTACGGCGCCGTCCCCGCGGTGCGCGGAATCGATCTGGAAATACCCGACGGCGAGTTCACCGTGCTGGTCGGCCCGTCGGGGTGCGGCAAGAGCACGCTGCTGCGCACCATCGCCGGCCTCGAGGAGGCGTCCGCGGGCACGATCGAGATCGCCGGCGAGATCGTCAACGATTTCCGGCCCCGCGACCGCGACGTCGCGATGGTGTTTCAGGACTACGCGCTCTATCCGCACATGAC
>JANOEW010000622.1:0-4063 GCA_031413475.1 Amaricoccus sp. | reverse complement strand
CAACTCGAACGCCAAGGCTACGAGGTGGTCGACGTTCGTCGAACCCTGCTCGGACGGGTCCGGGTTCAGTCGGTGAGCGGCCGCTTCCAGCGCGAGGTGGTGTTCGATCGGACGACCGGCGAGATCCTGCGCGATCTCGTGCTGCCGCTCCGCCAGGCGGATGACGGCGCGGACCGGTCGGGCGGCGCGGCCCGCGCGCCTGCGGTGGGCGGCGCGGCGCGCAGCCCGTCAGCCGACGACGATGGCGACGACCGCGGCGACGGCGGGACGGGGACGTCGGATCGCGACGACCGCGACCCGGACGGCGGGCGCGGATCGCCGCGCGACGACGATCGCGACGACCGCGACGACGCCGACGATGCTGCCACCGATGACGACCGCGACGACGACCGCAGCGACCGCGACGACGACGATGACGACGACGACGATGACGATGACTAGTCGCGCCGCCGCCACGCCCTGAAGATGCCGGGACGCTCGCCCCGCAGCATCGTCCTGTGGCTCGTGGTCGCGGTCCAGGCGCTCTGCTCGACGTTCTTCATCTGGGAGATTCTCGCCGGCGTCTTCGGCCTGCGCAGTCGGGCCATCGCCTGGGAGCTTCGGGAATTGCTGGAGATCGGCGCGGCGGTCGGGCTGCTGCTCGGGGTCGGGGTCGGCGCGGTCTACCTGCGCAGCGTGATCCAGCGCAATCGCGCGATGGAGACGCAGATTCGCCGGGCGTCCGGCGCCTTCGCCGAGTTTCTCGAGGAACGGCTGACGGAATGGGGCCTGACGCCCTCGGAGCGCGACGTCGCCTGGTTCACCATCAAGGGACTGTCGATCGCCGAGATCGCTAGCATGCGCAAGACCAGCGAGGGCACGGTCAAGGCGCAGTCGAACGCGATCTACCGCAAGGCCGGGGTCAGTGGCCGCACCCAGTTGCTCAGCCTGTTTCTCGAGGACCTGATGGCCGACGATGCGCCGGTCCGCGCATCCGCCCCGCGCGCCCCGAACGCCCCGGCGCGCGCCGACGAGGCGGTCTGATCCGCCTTGCGAACCTTGCCGTTCCGATCGCGAACGCGTAGTGCAGATCGCCAGAGGGGGAGCCGGCCGCAGATCGCGGCCCGCCAATCGGAAAGCACGTTACGGTATGGAAAACGCTCAACTGGGGGACCTGGTGGTCCTGACCGCGGGATCGATGCGCATGGCGGTCGAGGCCGTTGACGGCGACACCGTCGCCTGCGTCTGGTGCCACGAGGGCAAGATCGGACGCGACAGCTTCGACGCGAAGCTGCTGAAGAAATGGGAGCACCGCGAGGACGACCACCGCCCGGCGCGCGCCGAGGGCGGGCCGCGGCCCTACCGTGGGGACCGCGAGGGCGGCGGCAAGCCATACACGCCGCGTGGAGACGCGCCGCGCGGGGATGCGCCGCGTGACGACAAGCCGCGCGGCAAGCCCGGCTGGGATGGCAAGCCGCGCGAGAAGAAGTTCTTCCGCAAGGACTGACCGGTCCGCCGACTGCGCCCCTGGGGACAAGCGGGGGTAATGGTGGCGTGACGCAATTGCTTGTTTCCGCGCGAGGGTCGCCGTAGGTTCGTGCGCAAGCGGCCTCGGCACGCGCCCATCCGGCGTGACGACCGGTGCGCGACCAAGGGGAGGATCAAGATGCGTCTCGGGTTCGCCGGCTTGTTGTCCGTCACGCTCATTGCGAGCGGGGCGACGGCGCAGGACTATCCCACCGGGCCGATAACCATGGTCGTCCCCTTCGCCGCCGGCGGCCCGACCGACACGGTCGCGCGGATCATCGGCGAACAGATGAGCGCCGCGCTCGGCCAGCAGATCGTGGTGCAGAACGTCGCCGGGGCCGGCGGCACCCTCGGGGCCACCGAGGTCGCGAACGCCGAGCCCGACGGCTACACCGTGCTACTGCACCACATCGGCATGTCGACGGCGCCGTCGCTGTTCGCCGAACTGCCCTATGACCCGGTCACGTCCTTCGCGCCGGTCGGCCTCGTGACCAACGTGCCGATGACGATCATCGCGCGCAAGGACTTCGAGCCGACCACGCTGGCCGAACTGATCGACTACACCAAGGCCAACGCCGAGACCGTGCTGCTCGCCAACGCCGGCATCGGCGCCGCCTCGCATCTGTGCGGGCTGCTGTTCATGAGCGCGCTCGGCGTGCAGCTGACCGAGGTGCCCTATCAAGGCACCGGGCCGGCGATGACCGACATCCTCGGCGGCAACGTCGACCTGATGTGCGACCAGACCACCAACACCACCGGACAGATCACCGGCGGCGAGGTGAAGGCCTATGCGGTGACGACGCCCGAGCGGCTCGCGGCGCTGCCCGACCTGCCCACCACCATCGAGGGCGGGCTGCCCGACATGCAGGTCGGCGTCTGGCACGGCGTCTACGCCCCGGCGGGCACGCCGGAGGACGCGCTGGCCAAGCTGACCGCCGCGCTGCAGGCGGCGCTCGCGAACCCCGACGTGGCGGCGCGGTTCGCCGAACTCGGCACGGCGCCTGTCACGGCCGCGGAGGCGACGCCCGACGCGCACGCCGCCTATCTCACGGCGCAGATCGCGCTGTGGAAGCCGATCATCGAAGCCGCCGGCGTCGCGCCGCAGTAAACCGCCCGCCCCGGCGCAACCGGGCGGGTGAGGCGACACCCCCGGCGCCTCGGTCGCCGGGCCCCGGCGAAGGGAGGCGGCGCATGCAGCGGCACAGATCGATCAAGGACGTCCTGTCCGGGCTGATCTTCATCGGCTTCGGCGCGGCGTTCGGGATCGCGGCGACGGGCTACGAGTTCGGCACCGCGTTGCGCATGGGGCCGGGATACTTCCCCATTCTGCTCGCCACCGCGCTCGCCGGGCTCGGTGTGGCGATCCTGATCAAGGGCCTGGCGGCTGCCGTTTCGGATAACGATCTCGGGATCGTCTCCTGGCGCGCGGTCGTGCTGATCAGCGCCGCCATCCTGTTCTTCGGCGCGACGGTGCGCGGCCTCGGCCTCGCGCCGGCGCTGTTCGTGACCGCTTTCGTGACCGCCTTCGCCAGCGCCGAGAACACGGTCGGGCGCGCCGGGACGATCGCGGCGGCGCTGACCCTGTTCTGCATCCTGATCTTTCACTACGGGCTGGGAGTGGCGGTGCCGCTGTTCGGGCCCTGGCTGGGGGGCTGATCCATGGAGCTGATCGCCAACCTCGGGCTCGGGGTCGAGACGGCGCTGAGCCCGGTCAACCTGTTCTACTGCTTCGTCGGGGTGCTGCTCGGCACGCTGATCGGCGTGCTGCCAGGCATCGGGCCGACCGCGACCATCGCGATGCTGCTGCCGATCACCTTCAGCTTCGAGCCGGTCACGGCGCTGATCATGCTGGCGGGCATCTACTACGGCGCGCAATACGGCGGCTCGACCACGGCGATCCTGATCAACCTGCCCGGCGAATCCTCCTCCGCCGTCACCGCCATCGACGGCTACCAGATGGCCAAGAAAGGCATGGCTGGGCCCGCGCTCGCCACCGCCGCACTGGGCTCGTTCTTCGCCGGCTCGGTCGCGACACTGATCCTCGCCGTGGCCGCCCCGCCGCTGGCGCGCGCGGCGCTCAGTTTCGGGGCGCCTGAGTATTTCTCGCTGATCGTGCTGGGGCTGATCGCCTCGATAGCACTTGCGCACGGCTCGATCCTCAAGGCGCTGGCGATGATCGTGCTCGGCCTGCTGCTCGGGATGGTCGGGCAGGACATCTACACCGGCACGCCGCGCTTCACCTTCGGCCAGATGGAGCTCTACGGCGGGATCAACTTCGTCTCGGTCGCGGTCGGCGTGTTCGGGGTCGCCGAGATCCTGCGCAACCTCGAGAGCGAGACGACCCGCGACGTGATGGTCAAGAAGGTGTCGAACCTGTGGCTGACCGGCGAGCAGTTCCGGCGGATCACCGCGCCGGTGTTGCGCGGCACGGCGCTGGGCTCGATCCTCGGAATCCTGCCGGGCGGCGGGCACGTGCTGTCTTCCTTCGCCTCCTATTCGATTGAGAAGCGGCTGTCCAAGCACCCGGAGGAGTTCGGCAAGGGCGCCATCGAGGGCG
>JANOEW010000621.1:0-2412 GCA_031413475.1 Amaricoccus sp. | reverse complement strand
GGGTCGACGACGAATGGCTGAAGCAGTTCGTGGCCGAGCAGCTGGTCACGGTGAAGACCAAGCGCGGCTTCGCCAGGCTGGAGTGGCAGAAGCTGCGCGAGCGCAACGAGGCGCTGGACTGCCGGGTCTATGCCCGGGCGGCGGTGTGGATCGTTGGGGCGGACCGATGGTCGGAAGCGCGCTGGGCCGATCTGGAGACGCAGCTCGGCGGCGGCGACGATCCACAGCCTGACGCTCCCTCGGCCGCAGGCTCGATCCGCCCGGTTGGCCGGCCGGTGCGGCGGCGGGCGGTTTCTTCCCGCTATATGCGATGAGGCGGCTTCTTTGCCCGGCCGCCGCTGCGGTGGCTTGCGAGCGGGCCTTTGCGCCGGTCGCCGCAGGTGCGATCGGAGCACTTGTCGCATGTCTTGCCGGGCCGGCGGCGGGCGAGAGCGCGAGCGGAACCTACAGCGCTGATTGGCTGCAGGTGCGCGGGATCGAAGCCGCCGACGTCCACTTCCCGCTGCCCTGGCTAGTTCTCAACGAAAATCATAGCGCATTCGAGAACCGGCACGTCGGCGCGCCGGTTGAGGATCAGTTGGGCGCGAGGCCAACGATCCGGCGGACTGCGGCGATCAGCTCGGCGTTGGAGAACGGTTTGGTCAGGTAGAGATCGGCGCCACAGTCGAGCGCCATCTCGCGGTCCGCGTGGCGGCCTTTGGCGGTCAGGACAATCACCGGCACGCGGTGGCCGCGGGCGTCGGCGCGCAGGCGACGAAGCACTTCGAGGCCATCGAGCACCGGCAACGAAACGTCGAGGATCAGCACGGCCGGCGGTTCAGCCAGCGCGGCCGACAGCGCCTCCTGGCCGTCGGTCTCGGTCGTCACCTCAAAGCCGGCGCGCTCGAGGATATAGGTGAGCGCGAAGACGATGTTCGGCTCGTCCTCGGCCAGTTGCACGCGCAGTCCCATATGGCGGGCGATCCTCTCCCCAGTCGTCCGACTGTCCCGGACTTGTTTGAGCAGCCTACGCCATCCTTGGGCCGCTGTCCGCATCGCAAAGCCGCGTCATGTGGACATCAGGTCGTCCACGCGCTGCGAACAGGTGTGGCGGGCGCATATCCGGCAGGCGGGGCCGACCTCCTCGACCGGGACCCAAGGTTCGGGCGCGTAGACGGTCAGGCCCGCGTCGGCCTCGGTCAGCGCCAGCATGTCGGTCAGGTAGTGGCGCGGCTTGCCGAAGCCTGTCGTGCCGGTGTTGCGCGCGCGGGCGAGAAAGACGAATCGCCCGCCGTCCGGGAACAATGCGCGCTGGCGGATCACGGCTTCGGGCGACTGCTGTGCCCGGTAGAGCGCCCAGAGCGGGCAGGCCGGAGCATAGCGCGGGGCGACCAGCCGCGACAGGCCGCGACGCTCCACGATGGTGCCTGCCGCGTTGGCGCGAAAGTAACCGAAGCGGGGCACGCCTGCCCCCGACAAGGCGACGAGCCGCTGGCAGACCGTCTCGATATCAAGCGAGAAGCTCGCGGCGAGGGCCTCGATATCAAACCGCAGCTCGACGGCGCGTACGCGGAAAGTCGGCATCGGCGCGAGGATCGCGCCGGCGGCGTATTCCAGCAGCAGCTTGCGGGCGCGGCCGCGCGCGCGCTCGGTCTCAATCTCGGGGCGGCTGGCGATGATGGCGTCGACGGTCGGCGCGAGCCGGTCTGCCGCCAGGACGCGGGCATTGGCGCGACGAGGCGCCGGCGTGCGATCGTCGGGCATCCCGGCAAGGTCGGCCGCTGCCGCTTCGAGAGCGTCGAACCGGTTCTCGTGCGCCTCGAACAGCGCCTCAACCTCGTCGAGCGGGGTCAGCGAGCGGCCGCTGTCGCGCGCCCGGTCGAAATAGGCGGCGAGAGCTTCGCAGACGTCGGTGAGCACCCGGCTTTCGGTGTTGATGATTTTAAGGAACTGTTCGCGCCGGTCGGGGGGCGTATCGGGATACTCGGTTAAGATCTCGGCGGCAGAGCGGATCGCCGCGACCCGTGTAAGCATGCGGTGCATTGACTCGCCGAGAAAGGTGTCATGCGTCATCCGGTCGGACAGCGCCTGCGCCTCAGCCGACGCCGCACGCTCGGAGCGCGCCAGCGCGGCGAGAGCGCGCGCCCAGCCCGGGTAGCGGCCGATCAGTTCGCCGGCGCTTGCCGCCTCGACGCCCAGCACCGCGATGTCCGGCGTGGAGGCGACCTCGTCGAGCGTCTCCAGCAGCCGGCGCTCGGCGGCGTCGTCCAGCTCGTCGAGCCGAAGCTCGAGGGCGGCGGCGGCGCGGCGCAGGAGGGGTCCCGCAATGCCGCGCTTGTTGCGCTCGATCAGGTTGAGGTACGACGCGGAAATCCCTATGCGCCGAGACATGTCCGCCTGCGTGACGCCCAGGGCGCGGCGCCGCTCGCGGAT
>JANOEW010000620.1:0-7099 GCA_031413475.1 Amaricoccus sp. | reverse complement strand
CGAGCTGGTGGATCCCGGGCGGTACGACGCTCTGTGTCTATGAGCCTCTCCTCGAAGCCAAGGAGGCCCGCCATGACTGACTGGACGCGCGACATGGTCGAGAAGCGCATCGTCGAGGCGGCGGACGTGCTGAAGCAGCTGCCGGGCCTCCGCAACCAAGGCTACTTCAGCACCTGGCCGGAGATCCGACGCAGCCTGAAGGAACTGGCCGGCGCGATGCCGACGCCGATGCGGCGGCCGCCGCCACGCCCCTCGGCGATCAGCCGCATGGAGGAAACGATCACCTGGAACCCGTTCCTCGAGCGCGAGGAGGTGGAGCTGATGTGGGCCCGCGCCGAGGGCGTGCCCTGGAAGCACCTCTGCCACCGCTTCGGCGTCAGCCGGCCGACGGCGTATCGGCGCTACGACTATGCGCTCAGCGTCATCGTCTGGCGGCTGAACGGGCGGCAGGTGCACCACCGGCGGGGTCGGCGGTTCGTCGTCGCCCGGGCCGGGTGAAGACGGCCGGCCGGAGGTTAGACAGCGTGGTTGTGGGTCTCCGGCCGCAACTCCTTCGGCCATTCGCGCGGGCCGGCAGAGCAGCTAAGCATGCGCTATGGCGAAGCTGCGTTCCCTGTGGTTAGGCGAGTTGCCCCTCGGCGAGGCGTTCTGGACGTGGGCCATCGGCATCGCCCTTCTGGTCAACCTGACCACCAGCGTCCTGTTTCTCGCGCTCATCACCATCGACCGGCCGTGGGCGGCTCTGTTCGTAGGCTACGTCCTGTCGGTGCCCTACAACATTCTGGCCGGCGTCGGGGTGTGGCGCTCGGCAGCGCACTACGACGGCCCCTCTGCCCATGCAGAGCTTGCCCGCATCGTCGTGGTGGTTGCGATGCTGCTGTTGTCCGTGACCTGAAGTCGACGGGCCAATTGCCGGCCGCTCGAGCGGACGGTCCCGATCGTTGTCAAGAGAAATCGTCATTCGTGAGACATCAACAGTTGTGACACCGCGGGGGATTCACGCACGCGAGTTGGAGGTCTAGAAAGGCTATAGTTCGAAAATCACGTGCACAGCACAGGCGGCAGAGGGACGACGAGAACGGCGCAAGCGGACGACGACGGGTCAGAGATCGGGCTTTCTGATTCCTTTGCCTACCAACCGGATAAAGCAAACTGTGAGCATCGTGCGTTAACCCACTGATTGTATGGGTCCCTCCTGGCGGAAATCGTATGAGGGAGCGCTCAGCGCGACGCTTTCCCAGTGACGCCGCGAAAACAAGGCGTTTCGTTTCGCTTCGCGCGATTTTCCAATGATTGCAGGCGTTTGGGCCGGCCCGACCCCCGCTTGAAACGAAACGGGGGTTGAGGGGCATTTCGCTTTTGTGGACCCGCGGCGCGGGCCCCGCGGTTCGGTTGAGGGTCCGTCCGGTAGGCAGGCGAAGTCCGACCAAGTACTGGCGACCGCCGCCTTCTGCCGCTGGAACGCTTGGCGCACTCTGACCTGGCGGCCGCCGCGCGCCTGCGCCGGCTCCCTTCCATCAGGCGAGGAGCGTGGTCATGACCATGAAGTAGAGCAGGATCGTCAGCACATCCTGGATGATCGTCGCCAGCGGCCCGGAGCCGAAGGCCGGATCGACGCCGATGCGCGCGAAGGACCAGGGCAGGAGCAGGCCGATCGTGCTTGCAAGCGCGCCGGCGACCAGAAGCGAGAGGCCGACCCCACCGGCCAACTTCGGATCGCCGAACCAGACCCACACCGCGCCGAAGGCGAGGAGCCCGAGCGCCAGGCCGATCATCGCGCCTGTCGCAAGCTCGTTGAGCAAGAGCCGGGACAGCGGGCTCCGGCGAACCGCGAGCCCTCGCACCGCGATCGCCTCGGTCTGCGTGCCGATGGCGTCGGTGAGATAGACCAGCGAAGGAATGAAGAAGGCGATGGCGAGATTGGCGTTCAGCGCCGACTCGTAGCGCGCCATCACCATCGCTGCGGCGGCGCTTAGCACCAGCCCCACCAGCAGCCAGGGTAGCCGCCGTGACACGCGCCACAACGGCGGGTCCTCCAGCGCGTGCCGGGCGTTGGCGCCCTCGCGCAGGATGCCGGCGAGCCGATGAAGGTCCTCGCGATGCTCGCGGGCCAGCACCGCCACGAGCGCCACGGCCGGGAGGCAGCCGAGCGGCTTCCCGTCTGCATCGACGACGGGAAGGGCTGCGACCCCGGCCGCGACCGCGGCTTCGGCGGCGTGCTCCTGGTCGATCTCCGGGGAGACGTGCGGCCAGTCGGCCCGCACCAGCGTTCCGAGCCGGGCGTCGGCCGGTCCGGCCATCACGTCCCGCAGGTCGGCGGCCCCGGCGTACCGCCCGTCGTCATCGAGCACGATGACCAGATCGAGCGCCTCGTGCCGTGCGCCGCAAAGCCGGCCCCTTAGCTTCGCGAGCGTCTCCCCAGCGAAGCCCGTGGCCACCGAAGCCACCGCCAGCCGCCCTGCGCTGTCCGGCGGCATGGCCGCCGTTCGACTGTTCGCCATCGTGCACCTCGCCGGACGTCTCCGCGCCCACCACACACCCCCGGCGAGCCGCAGCCGGAAGTCAAACCGAATATCGATCCCGCGCCGCTCGGCATGGGTCGGGCGGTGCGACGCGCCCTGACTGATGCTCCCCGGGCCAACACGGGCTGGCGTCGAGCCCCTCACCATCACGGATCCCCGCCATGGACGTCGTCGACCTGCCGCTCGAGCGGCTGATCCCCTATGCTCGCAACCCGCGCAAGAACGCGGATGCCATCGCCACGGTGGCGGCCTCGCTCGCGGAGTTCGGCTGGCGTCAGCCGATCGTGGTCGACGAGGCGATGGTGATCCTCGCCGGGCACACCCGGCTGGAGGCGGCGCGGCAGCTGGGGCTCAAGACCGCGCCAGTGCACATCGCCCGCGGCCTCACCCCGGCGCAGGCCAAGGCCTACCGGCTGATGGACAACCGGGCGCATGAGAACGCGGCCTGGGACGAGGGGCTGCTCGGCCTGGAATTCCAGGATCTGAATGGCGAGGACTTCGACCTCGCGCTGACCGGTTTCGACGACGCAGAGCTCGACCGCATGCTGGCCGAGGCGCTCGCCGGTGGCGAGACCGGTGACGGCGAGGACGACATCCCCGAGACGCCCGAGAACCCGATCAGCCGGCCGGGCGATCTCTGGCTGCTCGGGCCGCACCGGCTGCTCTGCGGCGATGCCACGGTCATCACCGACCTCGACCGGCTGATGGCGGGGCGGAAGGCCGACCTCTGCTTCACCGACAGCCCCTATAACGTGGACTATGCCGGCGGCGTCGGGGCGGAGAAGCCCGGCAAGGGCCGCCGGATCCTGAACGATGCGCTTGGCGACGGCTTCGAGCGCTTCCTCTACGACGCCTGCGTGTCGATCATCGCGCACACCGCCGGCGCGATCTACATGTGCATGTCGTCGAGCGAGCTGCACACGCTGCAGAAGGCTTTCGTCGCCGCCGGCGGGCACTGGTCGACCTTCGTCATCTGGGCGAAGGACCGCTTCACGCTCGGGCGCTCGGACTACCAGCGCCAGTTCGAACCGATCCTCTATGGCTGGCCGGAGGGGGCGAAGCACCATTGGTGCGGTGCGCGCGATCAAGGCGACGTCTGGCTCATCAACCGCCCGGCGAAGAACGATCTGCATCCGACGATGAAGCCGGTCGGCCTGGTCGAGCGGGCGATCCGCAATTCGAGCCCGCGCGGCGGGGTGGTGCTCGACCCGTTCGGCGGCAGCGGCACGACGCTGATTGCGGCGGAAAGGACCGGGCGCGTCGCACGGCTTCTCGAGCTCGACCCGAGGTACGTCGACGTCATCGTCGAGCGCTGGCAGGCGGAGACCGGCCGAGAGGCCGCGCTCGATGGCGACGGCCGCGGCTTCACCGCGGTAAGCACCGAGCGGACCGGCTTCCAACGCGCGTGATCAATGCGCCGGCAGGTAGTGGGGGCGGCCGTCGGGTGGTTCTGCTGCATTGCGGACCTTGGGCGCACCGTCAACGACCGACCGAGGCGGGGAAGGTTTTCCAGCGCGGGCCGATGTCGGGCCCCGACCTGAACGCGTCAGCGTAGCTGCTGGTCCAACAAGCTGGCGCGGTATTGGGCCGCTGGCAAGGCGCTCGGCGGCCGGCGGGTTACGCCCGGGGCATGGGAACAGAAGACGGGGCTGCGGCTGCGGTTCGTCTATCGTCGCAGCGGGCCGAGCCTGCTCGTCGCGGACAGCGTGCGGCTAAACACCCGTGGGCTCGCGGCGGTGTCGCGCTCGAAGACCGGTCGCGGCCAGGTCACCGCGCCGATCTTCCTGCTGGTGCCGCAGGTTAAGCTGCCGAAGCGGCTCGATCTGGTGCGGGACGCCGAGCGAGCCCATGAGGCGGTGCCGGGGCTGATCGTGGCGAACTGGGTGGAACATCGCTGAAGCGACTTTCCTGACGGTCATGTGTCAATCGGTTTGTGCCAGGCAAATGCAGCACCACGCGCGATTGCGGTGGCGAAACCTACAGCCACTATAAGCGCGGCGATGAGACCGAAATCCTGCGGCACGTTGAGCAGTACAGCGGCGCTGCCACCAACTAGTGCCCAGAGCGCGGGAATGACAAGCAGCCACCTTGCCACTTTCCAAGTCCCAAGGATCAGGATGCCTATGGTGAAAATCGTCGTAGGACAGGGCGCGATCCCAAATACCGGAACAGCAGGATAGGCATGGCCAAAGAGCCAGCCCAACGCCGGATATCCGATCAAGGCATACGCCGCAAAGCCGACCCCCGCAAACGTCCGGGCATCGCGTCCCGCCGCTATCCGGAAGGACGGCCAGACAAACGGCGCGCAGAGCAGCAGGAGCGCCTGAATGCCGAAGATGATGCCGAATCCGCGCGCTGCCGGGTTGATCACGGCGAAAAAACTCCAGTGATACGCCGCCCCATTGACGAGCCACATCAACGCAAGGATCACCGAAATCAACGCTGTCGCAGCCCGCGATGACTTAAATGTCAAGCAGACAGCCGCAACCCCGAGAAGATAAGCAAATAGCGGCAGAGGCCACATGGCAGCGTTGTATCGGACGAACACATCAAGAAACTGCTCTTGGGAAAATGGCATGGCGTTCGGCCTCCTGAACGGTTCATCGATACAGGTACATGGCCCAACGCTCGAGAACCCTAATGCACATCAATTCCCAGCGTCGTGCGGTGCGGTCGGGGCTCGAGCAAAACCAAGGATCATCGAGCGTTCGAGGTGAAGGATCTTGCCTACCCGCCGCGAAACCATCCTGCAGGCGCTGCACGCCCTCCTGCAGACCCAGCCCGCCCCCGTGCTGCGCGGCGAGGTCCTGCCCGAGCGCGTGCCGGCCGCCGGCCTGCTGATCCTGCGCGACGGCGATCCTGGCGAGCCCGCGGTCACGCTTTCGCCGCTGCGCTACCATTACCAGCACCGCGCCGAGGTCGAGGCGGTGGTTCAGATCGCTACTGGCCGGGACATGGCCTTTGACACGCTGGCTACCGGCGTCGGGAACGCACTCGCAGCCGAACGCACCCTCGGCGGCCTGTGCGACTGGGTCGAGGCGGAGGCGCCGCGCACGGTCGATCTCGCGGTGGACGGCGCAGCCACGCTGAAGGCCGCCGTCATCCCGATCCTGCTGCACTATTCCACGAGCGACCCGCTCGCCTGACCCCACAACACGAAGGACATCGACATGGCACGCGCCCAAGGCGCGCGGGCGCAGATGGCGCTCGCGTTCGAGACGACCTACGGCACGCCGCCCGCCAGCGGCTACACCCGGGTGCCCTTCGCCAGCACCTCGCTCGGCGCCGAGCAGCCGCTGCTCGGCTCCGAACTGCTCGGCTATGGCCGCGACCCGAGCGCCCCGATTAAGGACGCGGTGACCGCCGACGGCGACGTGGTCATGCCGCTCGACGCCGAGGCCTTCGGCTTCTGGCTGAAGGCCACCTTCGGCGATCCGACCACCACGGGCACAGGCCCGTGGACGCATGAGTTCCGCTCGGGCGGCTGGACGCTGCCCTCGATGTCGATCGAGACCGCGATGCCCGAGGCGCCGCGCTTCGCGATGTACTCGGGCTGCGTGCTCGACCAGTTCAGCTGGTCGATGCAGCGATCGGGGCTGCTGACCGCGACCGCGCGGCTGGTGGCGCAGGGCGAGACGGTCGCTACGACTACTGCCGCTGGCACGCCTGCCGAACCGGCGCTGAAGCGCTTCGGCCACTTCAACGGCAGCATCACCCGCAACGGCGCGGCGCTCGGCAACGTGGTCTCGGCCGAGATCACCTACGCCAACAACCTCGACCGGATCGAGACCATCCGCAGCGACGGCCGCATCGACGGGGCCGATCCCTCGATCGCCGCACTCACCGGCCGCGTCGAGGTCCGCTTCGCCGACCAGGTGCTGGTGAACCAGGCCATCGCCGGCGACCCCTGCGAGCTCGAGTTCGCCTACGCACTTCCCTCGGGCGAGAGCTTCACCTTCACCGTACACGCGGTCTACCTGCCGCGGCCGCGGATCGAGATCGCCGGCCCACAGGGCGTGCAGGCGACCTTCGACTGGCAGGCGGCCCGCGACGCCACGCTCGGCCGCATGTGCACCGCCACCCTCATCAACGAAGTGGAGACGTACTGATCATGCTGCGACTGGACCTGACTTCGGAGCCACGCTGGCTCGATCTAGGCCATGGCGTACGCCTGCGCCTCGCGCCGCTCACCACCGCGCTGATGGTGGCGGCCCGCGCCGACCTCGCGGTCGCGGCGCTGCCCGAGACGGCAGCACCAGAGGCGCTGGCGCTCGCCATGGCCAAGGCGCTCGCGCGCCGCGCCGTGCTCGACTGGGAGGGCGTCGGCGACGCCGCCGGCGATCCGCTGGCGGTGAGCCCGGAGGGCGTCGACGCGCTCCTCGACGTCTGGCCGGTCTTCGAGGCGTTCCAGACCGGCTACGTCGCGAAGGGCTTGGTGCTGGAGCAGGAAAAAAAAGCCTCCGCGCCCTCGCCGACTGGTCCTTCGGCGGGGGCGACAGGTACTGCGCGGCCTGCCCGCCCTGCGAGGGCCGCGGCGGCCGCTGCCCCGACTGCCCCGCAAGACTGAACCAGCCGCA
>JANOEW010000619.1:0-1935 GCA_031413475.1 Amaricoccus sp. | reverse complement strand
TCGACGAACTGCGCGGCGACCGCCTCGAGCGTGGCGCCGTCCACCGGCCGGTTGAACGCGATGATGCCGCCGAAGGCGCTGGTCGGGTCGGTGGCGAACGCGCTGCGGTAGGCCTCGAGCGTCGAGTCGGCGAGCGCGACGCCGCAGGGATTCGCATGCTTGACGATGACGCAGGCGGGCGCGGCGAACGACTTCGCGCACTCCCACGCGGCGTCCGCGTCCGCGAGGTTGTTGTAAGAGAGCTCCTTGCCCTGTCGCTGGCGAAATGTCGCGATCGAGCCCGGCGCGGGTGCGTCGTCGCGGTAGAACGCGGCCGCCTGGTGCGGGTTCTCGCCGTAGCGCAGCGATTGCACGCGCTCACCGGCGTAGCGGAACGACTGCGGAAGCGCCTCGGCGCTGCCGTCGTGCGCGCGCGCGGTGAGCCAGTTCGCGATCGCGCCGTCGTAGGCGGCCGTGTGCGCGAAGGCCTTGCGCGCGAGTGCGAAGCGCGTCGCGTCGCACAGCGACCCGGCGCGCGCGAGCTCGGCGGCGAGCGTCGGATAGTCGGCGGGATCGACCACGACGCCGACGTGCGCCCAGTTCTTGGCCGCCGCGCGCACCATCGCCGGCCCGCCGATGTCGATGTTCTCGATCGCATCGTCGAGCGTGCAGCCGGGCTTCGCGACCGTCTCGCGGAACGGGTAGAGGTTGACGACGACGAGGTCGATCGCCGGAATCGCGTGCTCGGCCAGCGCGTCCAGGTGCGCGGGAAGATCGCGCCGCGCGAGGATGCCGCCGTGGACCTTCGGGTGCAGCGTCTTCACCCGGCCGTCGAGCATCTCGGGAAACCCGGTGTAGGTTCCGACGTCGGTCACCGCCAGCCCCGCGTCCGCGAGCGCCTTCGCGGTGCCCCCGGTCGACAGCAGCGCGACGCCGCGCGCGGCGAGCGCGCGCGCGAACTCGACCACGCCCGACTTGTCCGACACCGAGAGCAGCGCCTGCGCGACGGGCGTGCCCATCAGAAGCCGTGGAAGAATCCGGCGTTGCCGGCTCGGTCGGATTGAGCGGCGGCGGGCAACGCGGGGATGCAGGGTTCGTTCACGGTTTCTTAGGCGAGCTTGTGCTTCGCGAGCTTCGCGCGCAGCGTGCTTCGGTTCATGCCGAGCATGTCCGCGGCCAGCGTCTGGTTGCCGCCGGCGCGCTCCATCATCGAGGCGAGCAGCGCTCGCTCGACGTGGCCGACGACCATCGCGTAGACGTGGCGCGCGGGCTCGCCGTCGAGCCGGCGGAAATAGTCGTCGAGCGACTTCTCGACGCTGCGGCCGATCTCGCTGCCCCCGTTCAACCGCACCGACTTCCTCATGCGGCCAGCGCCTCGGCCACGACGGCCGCGGCCGCCACGGGCGCCGGCGCCACGCGGGCGTCGTCGATGCGTGCGTAGGCGCCCTCGAGCCGGTCGAACCAGGCGCCGACGATCGCGAGCTGGCCGGCCGTCGTCTCGCAGGCGTTCATGGCGGTGCGGAACGCGTCCGCGCCGGCCAGGCCCGCCGCGTACCAGCCGAGATGCTTGCGCGCGGTGCGCACGCCCTGCACCTCGCCGTGGAAGCCGTAGTGGTCGTGCAGGTGCTCGACGACCAGCGCGCGGACTTCCGCGACCGTCGGCGAGGGCAGTTCCTCGCCGGTGGCGAGGAAATGCGCGATCTCGCGGAAGATCCACGGGCGACCCTGCGCCGCGCGGCCGATCATCAGCCCGTCCGCGCCGGTGAACCGCAGGACCGCGCGCGCGCGCGCCGGCGAGTCGATGTCGCCGTTCGCGAGCACGGGAATCGCGACCGCGCGCTTGACCGCGGCGATCGTCGCGTACTCGACGGCGCCGGTGAACGCGCAGGCGCGCGTGCGGCCGTGGACCGACAGTGCGGCGATCCCCGCCTCCTCGGCGATGCGCGCGATGCGCAC
>JANOEW010000618.1:0-2544 GCA_031413475.1 Amaricoccus sp. | reverse complement strand
CAAGCGCGGCGCCTACGTGCTGTCGTCGGTACTGACGGCCCTGGTCGGCCTCTCCTGGATCTATGCCGCGCCGGCAGAGCCGGACTGGCTGCTGGTAGTGCGCGGCTTCTTCAACGGCCTCGCGTTCGCCGGCAACGTGCTGTTCGCGATGTCGATGCTGACCGATGCGATGGAGCTCGACTACCACCGCAGCGGCCTGCGGCGCGAAGGCATGTACTCGGCCCTCTACAGCTTTGTCGAGAAGCTCGCCGCCGCCGTCGGTCCGCTGATCCTCGGTATCGCGCTGGCCGGGGCGGGCTTCGACCCGAAATCGCCCCCGTCGCAGGTCACCGAAGAGGTTCGCCAGGCGGTGCTGCTGTCGATCGCCTACGTTCCCGCGGCGATGGCGGTGCTGGCGGTCGTGATCCTCGCCTTCTATCGGCTCGACGAGCCGACGCTGCGCCGGCTGCGGCAGCTCAGCCCAGCGTCACCGACACCGGCGCTTCGGCCGAGCGCCTGAGCAGGTAGAGACCGCCGAGGCTGCCGACGTTGATGCGCAGCTCGGCATCCAGATAGATCACGTCGGACGAGAGCTTCGGCGGCTTCATGTCGGCGGCCAGCGCCTCGCCGTTCACCAGACCCAGGCTCTCGCGCAATTGCGACTCCGGCGTGCCCGCCGCGGGCATGACCTCGATGCGGACGAAATCGACGACGAAGCGCTGCGCATTGTCCGGATCGCGCCGGAACACGCCGCGCACGATGATGACGCCGGCGGCCTTGCCGCTGTCGGCGGTGAAATCGATCACGTTGTTGTAGGCGTTGCCGTTGCGCGCGATCTCCTGGCAGATGCGCTGCACGCGGATCGGCACCGCCGGGAAGCGGTTCCAGCTCTGCATCGCGAGCGTGGAATCGTGCACCCGCGTCTTGCCGGCGCTGTGCTTGACGCCGAAGTGGGCAAAGATGGTTTCCCAGCGGCCCTCCACCCGCTCGAGCGTATTCATCGGCTCGGGATAGGGCGAGTCGGCGCGGATCGCCTCGGCCAGCTCGCCGAGCCGCGTGAAGCCATCGTCGGAAAACCCGCCGTTCGCGTCCTGCGAATCGAGCAGGGCCTATAGCTCGTCCTTGATGTTGGCCATGGGCCCGATCATACGGAACTGAGGGCGGCGAGCTGAACGCTCAGCGACGTGTTTTCTTCTTCGCCTTGGCGGGCGCGGCCCTGGCTGGCGCGGCCCGGGCGCGTGGCGGCGGGGCGCCGCGGCGCGAGCGGGCGGCCGGCTTGGAGTCGGCCGTGGGCTTGGCGGCCGGCTTGTCAGCGGACTTGCCGGTGGACTTCTCGGCGGACTTCTCGGCGGACTTCTCGGCGGGTTTGTCGGCGCTCTTGTCGGATCCGGACGCGGGCTTCTCGGCCTTGGCGGGCTCGGCCTTGCTGTCCGCGCCCTGCTTGTCGTCGGCGGGCTTGGACTCGTCGCGCTCCGCGCCCGCGAGGTTGCGCTGCTTGTCCTTGTCGCCCTTGAAGTCGGTCTCGTACCAGCCCGAGCCCTTCAGCCGGAACACCGGCGCGGACACCAGCTTCTTGAAGGTGTTCTTGCCGCAGGACGGGCACTTGCGCAGCGGCGCGTCACTAAGCTTCTGCAGTACCTCGGTGTAGTACTTGCAGGTCGAGCACTCGTATTCGTAGAACGGCATCGCAAACCTCCCGGGGGCCGCAGTATAGCTGCGTTGCCGCCGCCGCAGCCGCGGCCCGGGCCACAACGCTCCGGGGGCCGCGGGCTGCCCCGACGCCCCCGGCGCTTCAGCCCGCCAGCTTGGCGAACACCAGCCGGCCGTCCGCCACGCCGACGCCGATCCGGTCGCCGGGCCCCATCGTCCCCGACAGCAGCTTCTGCGCCAGCGGGTTCTCGATCTGCTGCTGGATCGCGCGCTTCAGCGGCCGCGCGCCGTAGACCGGATCGAATCCCGCCGCCGCAATGGCTTTCAGCGCCGCGTCGGACACCGCAAGGCGAATCTCGAGTTTCCCGAGCCGGCCCTCCAGCGCCTTCAGCTGGATCTTCGCGATCTCCGCGATCTCCGTTTCGCCCAGCGGATGGAACACGACGATCTCGTCGATCCGGTTCACGAACTCCGGGCGGAAGCTCGCCTTGACCTCGGCCAGCACCGCGATCTTGATCAGCGCCTGGCCGTCGCCGGCGTCGGTCATCTGCTGGATCTTGTGCGAGCCCAGGTTCGACGTCATCACGATCACCGTGTTCTTGAAGTCGACCGTGCGGCCCTGGCCGTCGGTCATCCGGCCATCGTCGAGCACCTGCAGCAGCACGTTGAACACGTCCGGATGCGCTTTTTCGACCTCGTCCAGCAGGATCACGCTGTAGGGCTTGCGCCGCACGAGCTCCGTGAGGTGACCACCCTCCTCGTAACCAACATAACCCGGCGGCGCGCCGATCAGGCGGGCGACCGAATGGCGCTCCTGAAACTCCGACATGTCGATGCGCACGAGATGCTGTTCGGAATCGAACAGGAACTCGGCGAGCGCCTTGCAGAGCTCGGTCTTGCCCACGCCCGTCGGAC
>JANOEW010000617.1:0-1967 GCA_031413475.1 Amaricoccus sp. | reverse complement strand
GGTCGCGGGCCAAGTCAATACTGGTATAATTTCGGGTTGTTTCGACTGATATAGGAGGTATCCGTGCTGATTTCTTACGCGCACGCTCAGGCAGCTTCCGGCGCCGGCGGCTTCTTCGGTCACCAGATTGCAACCTGTGTTAACGCGGCCCGGGCTCACTCGACCGGGGCGGCCGCCTTAGCCTCGCGGGCCTTGGCGCGCTCCAGCGCGGCCTTGCCCGGCTCGCCGGCCTTGGGATTGCTGCGCGTGGTCTTGGGCGTCACGCCGGCGGCCTCGAGCATGCGCGCCACGCGGTCGGTCGCCTGCGCGCCCTGGCCCAGCCAGTGCTGGATGCGCTCGAGGTCCATCTTCACCCGGTTGGCGTCGTCCTTCGGCAACAGCGGATCGTAGGTGCCGAGCTTCTCGAGAAAGCGCCCGTCGCGGGCCGAGCGGCTCTCGGCGGCGACGATCGAGTAGTGCGGGCGCTTCTTGGACCCGCCGCGGGCGAGCCGGATTTTCATGGCCATGGGTGTCTCCTGTCTATGGCTGGGGGGCGGCCCCGTCGCGGGGCGCGCTTTCGAGATGACTCTCGTGATGCCTGATCACTTCGGAGATGATGAAGGTCAGGAATGTCTTGGCGAACTCGGGGTCGAGGTCGGCTTCGGCGGCGAGCCGCTCCAGCCGGGCGATCTGCGCGGCCTCGCGCACCGGGTCCGAGGCGGGCAGGCCGTGCGCCGCCTTGAGCCGGCCCACCGACTGGGTGTGCTTGAACCGCTCGGCCAGCGTGAACACCAGGATCGCGTCGAGCCGGTCGATCGAGTCGCGGTGCCCGCGCAACAAGTCGGCGGCGCGGCGGATGGCGTCGGACCCGATCATCGCCGGCCCAGCGAAGCCGGGTGACGGAACACGATGCGTTCCTCGTGGATGCTCTCGGCGAAGGGATCGTAGATCGCGCCGAGCCGCTGCACGAGCGCCTTCGAACGCACGTTATCGGGCGACATGTAGCTGACGGCGGTCGTCCAGCCGAGGGTGCCAAAGGCGAAGTCGCGCGCGGCGCGCGCCGCCTCGTAGGCGACGCCCTTGCCCTCGGCCTCGGCGAAGACCAGCCAGGCGAGCTCGGGTTCCGGCGAATGGGGAAGCTTGTTGAAGCCGATCTGCCCGAGCGGGGCCCCGGTCGCGCGATCCTCGATCGTCAGGCCGCCGAAGCCGAGCAGCGCCCAGTGCCCGACGCCGGCCGCGAAGGCGTACCAGGACCAGGTCGCGTCGAGCGGCCCGCCGGCGAGGTGCGAGCGCTCGCTGGCGAAGAAGGCGGCGTAGGGCTCGAAGTCCTCCCGCCGCTGCGCGCGCAGGACCAGGCGTTCGGTTTCGATCCGCGGCGCTTCGGTCATGCCGACCCCCCAGGCGCCGGGTGGCGGTGGCCCACGTCCACGTCGTCCCAGCGCGCGGCCTTAGGGTCCTCGGCGGCGCCGAGCTTGCGGGCGAGCGCGATAGAGGCCGCGTTGTCGCGGTCGATGTAGCTGACGGCGGTGGTCCAGGCCAACGCGCCAAAGGCGAAGTCGCGCGCGGCTTGTGCAGCTTCGAGTGCGAAGCCGCGACGCTGAAACGCGGGGAACACGATCCAGCCGATCTCGCGCTCGGGGAAATAGGCGGGCCTGGTGAGGCCGACCTGCCCGACGAAGGCGCGCGATGCGCTCTCTTCGACGGCCCAGCAGCCGAAGTTCAGCAGGCTCCAGGACCCGACGTCGGAGGCGAAGCCGTGCCACGCCCGGCGTTCGTCGAGCGGCCCGCCGACGTAGCGCGCGGCGTCGGACGCGAGGAATGCCGCGAAGGGCGCAAAATCGCTCAGCCGGTGTGCGCGAAGGGTCAGCCGCGCCGTGGTCAGGGTCGGCGCGTCGGTCACTTCTTCCGCCCCAGCCCGCTCAGCCCCGGCGGCAGGGCGAAACCGGGGGGCAGCGCCGCCCCGCCGGCGGCGGCGCCGGGGCCGGCGG
>JANOEW010000616.1:0-4584 GCA_031413475.1 Amaricoccus sp. | reverse complement strand
AGGCGCTGGAGTTCGTCCGCATCGCGATCAACGACGTCAGCGTGCTCGATGAGCAACTCGAAGCAACCCGCAGCCGCTTCGAGGTCGGCGAGGTCACCCGCACCGACGTCAGCCAGACCGAGGCGCGGCTGGCGGCGTCGACCGGCCAGCTCGTGGACGCCCGCGGCAACCTCGAGCTGGCGCGGCAGGCGTATCTAGCCGCCGTCGGAACGCTGCCCGGCGATCTGGCGCCACCGCCGACGCTGCCGCAGCTGCCCGCCGCCATCGCCGAGTCCGAGCAGCTCGCGGTGCGGCAGAACCCGGCTGTGGTGGCCGCGCGCTTCAACGAACGCGCCGCCGTCTCCGACTTCGACCGCGCCCGCGCCGCGTCGGGCCTGTCGGTGCAGGCGAACACGGCGCTCGAATACGAGTCGCAGCGCTTCAGTACGCCCGGGTCCGGGCGCTCGACCGAAAACGCCTACAACCTCGAGTTCGGCTTGGGGGCCGAAGTGCCGCTCTATTCCGGCGGACGCAACTCGAGCTTGATCCGGCAGGCGCAACAGGTGCTCGAGCAGCGCAAGTTCGAGGTGCAGGACGCCGGGCGGCAGGTGATCGAGCAGGTGAACAACGCCTGGACCCAACTCGAGGTCGCGCGCGCCTCGATCGTGGCGAACCGCGAGCAGGTCGTAGCGGCGCAGGTCGCCTTCGAGGGCGTCACTGAAGAGGCTCGGCTCGGGGCGCGCTCCACGCTGGACGTGCTCGACGCCGACCAGGAGCGCCTGCAGGCGGAGGCCGAGGTGGTCCGTTCGGAACGCGACGAATACGTGGCGGCGTATGCGGTGCTGCGGGCCTTAGGGTTGCTGACGGTGGCGCATCTCGATCTCGGGATCGAGACCTATGACCCGGATGTCTACTTCACCCAGGTTCAGCGCGCGCCGGTCGGCGGCTTCGACACCAGCGTGGTCGACCGGATCCGGGAACGTTGGGAGCGCCAGTGAGCGATCCGTCCGACCCGCGCGGCGCCGGCGACGACGAGACGCCTGAGTCGCTCGCCGAGGTGCTCGCCTCGATCCGGGCGCTGGTGTCGGCCGAGACCAGCGCCCGGCTGGACGGCTCGGTGAGCGCCGACGTGATCCTGCTGACGCCGGAGCTGCGCGCCGGCGTGGCCCCGGCGCCGCGGGCCGGAGACTTGCTCGCCGAGGGACTCGGCGCGGCGCGTCCGCGGACCGTCGCCGCGCCGATCCTCGACGAAGAGGCGCTGCGCGGCATGATCAACACGATCGTGCGCGAGGAGCTGCAGGGCGAGCTCGGCGACCGCATCAGCCGGAACCTGCGGAAGCTGATCCGCCGCGAGATCGCCGAACTGCTCGACGAGGCGCGCCGGAGCTGAGGCGGGGCGGGCTGCGTCAGGCGGCGGGCCGCCAACCTTCGTAGAACGGGTGGCCGGTTCCGAGCGGCAGGTGCTGGTCGATCCCGTGCGCGGCGGAACGATAGATCGCGGTGGCGAGCTCCAGGGCCGCGCGGGCGTCGTGTGCGGTGACCGGGAGTGGACCGCCGGTCGTCACGGCGGTGTGGAACAGCGCCATCTGCGCCGCGAACCGGCTCGGCCGGGGGCGCCAGTCCGCCAGCGTCGCGTCGATCCGACGCTGCACGGCGTCGGAGGCGGTCAGGATCCGCCAGGGACGCGCGCCGGGATTGTAGGGGTCGTGATCGCTCTCGAACGTCACGTGCTCGAAGGCGAGGCGCAGGCGACTGATCTCGTCCTGGCCGCCCAGCGTGCAGGTGAGCGACAGCAGCGCGCCGGAGGCGAGCAGGCAGGAGGCGCTGACGCAGTCCTCGACCTCGATCGCGTTCACCCGCGTCGCCGTCCGAGCGAAGACGCGCTCGACCGGACCCATCAGGTAGGTGGCGATGTCGTGGATGTGGATCGCCTGGCTCATCAGCACCCCGCCGAGCTCGGTGGCCCAGCGGCCGCGCCAGGGCACGGCGTAGTAGTCGGGCGTGCGCCGCCACAGGGTCTCGGCGGTGGCGACGTAGGGTTTTCCGGCGATGCCGGCGGCGAGGATCGCGCGGGCCTGCTCGATGCCGTCGCCGAAGCGATACTGGAAGACGGGCATCAGCCGTCCGCGGGCGGCGTCGGCTGCGCCGATCAGGCGGTCGGCCTCGGCGAGCGAGGCGCAGATCGGTTTTTCGAGGATGACGTGTTTGCCCGCGGCCAGCGCGGCGAGCGCCATGGGCAGGTGCAGGGCCGGCGGCGTGCAGATGTCGATCACGTCGATGTCGGGCGCGGCCAGGAGGGCGGCGAAGTCGGTGAAGCGGCCTGGCGCGTCGAAGCGGTCGGCGACGGCGGCCACGGCGGCGGGGTCGAGGGCGCAGACGGCGACGAGGCGAAAGCGGTCGGCGTTGGGGAGGTAGCCTTCCTCGATATGCGCGACGCCGATCCCGAGGCCGACGACGGCAATGTCGAGGCGGGTCACGCCGGTGCGCCTTCGGCAAAGGCCTGGGCGGTCAGCGCGAGCGCCATCGCGCCGAAGCAGCGGGCCTGCGGCATGGCGGTCTCGGTGCGGTCGCGGATGTCGGCGAGCAGCGCCGGGCCGTAGGGCAGGGCGACGGCGCCGCAGTCGATGTGCCGGGCGCCGGCGCCGTCGACGAGAAAGAGGTGGTCCTTGCCCGGGCGGCCGGCGACGTCGATGTATTTGCGCAGCTCGATGCAGCCCTCGGTCCCGAGGATGGTGAGGCGGCCGTCGCCCCAGGTCGGCAGGCCCTTCGGCGTGAACCAGTCGACGCGGACGTAACCGGTGGTCGTGTCGGTCGCGAGATGCATGTCGCCCATATCCTGCAGGCCCGGGTGGTCGGGGTTGGCCCGGTTCGCGACCGTGGCCGACAGCACGCGTCCCTCGGTCACGTCGGAGAAGAACAGGAACTGCTCGCACTGATGTGAGCCGATGTCGGACAGGATCCCGCCGGTGCGGGCGCGCTGATAGAACCAGTCGGGACGGGGGGAATTGTGGATCGCGTGCGGGCCGAGGCCGACGGTGTTGAGGACCGCGCCGATCGCGCCGGCGGCGACCAGTTCGCCGGCCCGGACGGTGGCGCGGGTCTCGAAATGCTCGGAATACATGATCGAGTAGATGCGGCCGGTCTCGGCCTGCACTCGACGGAGCTCGGCGAGTTCGGCGAGGGTGACCATGCCGGGCTTGTCGCTCATCACGTCGCGGCCATGGCGCATGGCGGCGGCCGCGATCGCGGCGCGGTCGCCGGGGATCGCGGCGGTGACGATCAGGGCGAGGCGGTCGTCCTCGAGCACGGCCGGGGGCTCGGCGACGCGGCGCGCCTGGGGATAGCGATTGGCGAAGGGCAGGGCGAGCGCGTCGTCGGGCGCGTGATAGCTGAGAAACTCGGCCCCGGCCGCCAGCAGGCAGTCGACCTGGCCGTAGATATGCGGGTGATCGATCCCGATCACCCCGAACCGGACATGTGGCGCCATGGCGCGGCTCCTGCTGTTTCCGGGATCGATCTCACCCGTCGGCGTCGCTCGGGTCCAGCGATTTCGTCGCAGGGCGCCGTCCTGCACGCCGGAATCGGGTGTCCGAGATCGGACACGTCACATAGCACTGAAAACGTTACGTAAAAGCGTTAACGCATCCTGCCTCGGCCGTTGACGGTGGTCAGCCTTCGCGGAAGGCCTTCGCAAAATAGTCGCTGACCGGCTTCACGAGATAGGCGAACGGGCTGCGCTGGCCGGTCTGGATGTAGGTCTCGACCGGCATGCCCGGCAGGATGTCCAGCCCGGCGAGATCCTCGCGCGCCGCTGCGGTGGTCTCGATCTCGGCGAGGTAGTATTTCATCCGGGTCTGCTCGTCCTCGAGCGCGTCGGCGGAAATCTTGATCACCGTGCCGTCGACCTCCGGGGTGGTGTTGACGTCGAAGGCCGAGAACCGCAGCCGCGCCGCCTGCCCGGCATACACCTTGTCGACGTTCTGGGTCTCGACGCGGGCGCGAACGATCAGGCGGGCGTCTTTGGGCACGATGTAGAGCACCGGCTCGGCGGCGCGGATGACGCCGCGCAGCGTGTCGGCGGTGTTGCCGTAGATCACGCCCGCGACCGGCGCGCGCAATTGCAGCTTGCCGATCTGGTCGATGAGCGAGAGGCGCTTTTCGCGCAGCTCGATTTCGCGGTACTCGAGGTCGCGCAGCTCGGTGATCGCCTCTTCGCGGGTCTTGGAGGTCAGGCGCACCCGCTCGATCGCGGTCTCTGCGATCTTGCCGCGGTTCTCGGCGATTGCGGCCTGGACCTGGCCGTCGCTGCCCTTGAGCCGCGCCAGCTCGCGCTGCGGCGTCAGAACGCGGGTGAGCTGGGTCAGGCCCTGGCCGAGCAGAGTCTGCTGGCTCTCGATCTCGCGGTCGATCAGCGCGATCTGCGAGCGCGTGGCGTCCTGGACCGCGCTCAGGCCGTCGATCTGCTTGGCGATCTGGATCTCGCGTTCGGTGAGCTGCGCCTCCTCCTCGGTCTGGACCTTGCGGCGGGCGTCGAACTGCACCTGCTGCGCGGTCATCAGTTCGGCGAGTTCGGGATCGTCGGCGGCGCGCTCGACGAGTTCGGGC
>JANOEW010000615.1:0-5123 GCA_031413475.1 Amaricoccus sp. | reverse complement strand
GGCGGAGCAGGTTCCACGCGCGTAGCGCGTGGATGCGACCCCGTAGCGGGCTATTACGCGCCGCGCGCTTTATGCGCGCCTACGCGGGCGCATCCCCGCAAGCGGCCGGCCGCCAGGGCGCCCTTTTCCGCTGGGTGGCGCTGCTCACTGGATCGAAGAACGCGGTCAAGGGCTTCGGCTTCCTGCTCGGCGCGGCGGCCCTCGCGACACTCGGGTTCAGCGCCGCGGTTCTCGGCATGGCGGCGGCGCTCACCGCGATCCTGATCGCCGTCGCGCTCTTCATGCCCGCCGGCCTGCCACGCGGCCGCCAGAGTGCCAAGTTCGCCGAGGTCTTCTCCAAGGACCGCAACGTCAACCGGCTTTCGGCGGCGCGTCTCTTCCTGTTCGGTGCCCGCGACGTCTGGTTCGTCGTCGGTATCCCGGTCTACTTCTATACGATCCTGTCGGACGGAACGCCGGACGGCCGTCGTGAGGCGTTCTTCCTCGTCGGCTCGTCCATGGCGCTCTGGATCATCGGCTACGGCGCCGTCCAGGCCGCCGCGCCGCGACTGCTGCGCGCCGAGGTGCTGCCCGTGCCCGCGATCGCCGGCCTCGCCCGCTTCTGGGTCGGGGTGCTCGCGCTCATCCCCGCGGCGCTGGCGCTCGCCGCCCTCGGTCAGGGCGCCGGCCCGCCCCCGGTCTGGCTGACGATGACGATCGTTGCGGGCCTGCTTGCGTTTGGCGTGGTGTTCGCGCTCAATTCGGCGCTGCACTCCTATCTGATCCTCGCGTTCACCTCGGCCGAGCGTGTCACAATGGACGTCGGCTTCTATTACATGGCCAACGCCGGTGGCCGTTTGATCGGCACGCTCCTCTCGGGGGTGAGCTTCCAGCTTGGCGGCCTGCCGCTTTGCCTCGCCACCGCTGCGGTCATGGCGGGACTGAGCTGGCTTTGTGCGAAACGTCTTGAATGATCCGATCGGAGCGACCCCATCGGCTCAGGGCGGCCGCGTCGCCAGCTCCGACCGGGGTCGCGAGGTCTGTCCGCCGGGTCATGCCGCTGTCACGATGGTGGAGCATCGTACCGAAGTAGTTCATTTGACCGGAGGTCCTGATGACCCTGCGCCCGTTTCTCCTTGCCTCCGTCGCGCTGGCCTCGACGGCTCTCACCGCTCAGGCCTTCACTCTGCATATCCTGCACGTGAACGACCTGCACAGTCGTATCGAATCCATCGGGCCGACCGATTCAACCTGTTCGACCGAGTACGAAGCGGCGGGCGCGTGCTTCGGTGGCGTGGCGCGGTTGAAGACCGCGATCGATGCGAAACGGGCAGCGCTGGAGGCAGCGGGGGAAACCGTGCTGGTGCTCGACGCCGGCGACCAGTTCGCGGGCTCGCTGTTCTTCACAACGTTCCAGGGCGCGGCCGAAGTCGAATTCATGAACCGCATCGGTTTCGACGCGATGATGCTCGGCAACCACGAGTTCGACCTCGGACCGGGGCCGATCGTGGACTTCATCAAGGCTGCGCAGTTTCCGGTGATCTTCGGCAACGTCGACGCCTCGGCCGACGACCGGCTGGCGCCGCTCGCCCGCGACCCGTTGATCCTCGAGGTGGGTGGCGAGCGCATCGCGATCGTCGGCGTTCTCACGACGGACACCGCTGAAATCTCGTCGCCCGGGCCGGCGGTGCGCTTCGACCCACCGCTCGAATACCTCCGCGCGACGATCGCGGCCGTGGAGGCGGACGGCGTCAAGCACATCATCGCGCTGACCCATCAGGGCGTGACCGACGACATGGCGCTCGCCGCTGCGGCGCCCGGGCTCGATGCGATCGTCGGCGGGCACTCGCACACGCTGTTCTCGAACACGATCGAGGGTGCGGAGCTTCCTTACCCCGCGATGGCCGCAGGCCCCGGCGGGCGCCTGGTCCCGGTGGTTCAGGCCGGGTCCTACTCCAAATACCTTGGCCACCTGACGCTGACGTTCGACGCGGAGGGCGTGGTCACCGAGGCGTCGGGCGACACGATGCTGCTCGACGCGGGCGTGTCGCCCGACCCGGAGATCCTCGCGCGGATCGAGGAACTCGGCGCGCCTATCGAAGAACTGAAGACGCGGGTGGTGGCGGAGGCTCGCGAGGCGATCGACGGCGGCCGCGAGACCTGCCGGGCGGGCGAGTGCCAGATGGGCAATCTGGTTGCCGAGGCGATGCTCGATCGGGTCGTGGGTCAGGGCGTGACCATCGCGCTGCAAAATGGCGGCGGGCTGCGCGCGTCGATCGACACCGGACCGGTATCGATGGGCGAAGTGCTGACGGTGCTGCCGTTCCAGAACACGCTGGCGACCTTCGACATTACCGGCGCGGGCCTTGTGGCCGCGCTCGAGAACGGTGTCAGTCAGGTCGAGGAGGGCGCGGGGCGATTTCCGCAGGTTGCCGGGCTGACGTTCGTCTGGGACGCGTCAGTGGCGCCGATGGCGGGCCGGGTGAGCGACGTGATGGTGCGCGACGGCGAGGCGTGGAGCCCGATCGATCCAGGAAAGACCTACTCAGTCGTCACCAACAACTTCCTTCGCAATGGCGGCGACGGCTACGCGGTGCTTCGCGACGAGGCGACCAGCGCCTACGATTTCGGGCCGGAGCTTGAGGCCGTTCTCGCGGACTACCTCGCGGCGCACCCGGACTACACACCTTTTCTCGACGGACGGATCGTTCGGGTCGAATGAGCCGCCGCTCACGTGCACAGCAGGTTGCCGAGAGCGTCGCGCTTGCAGTTCCGGGTCGGCGCGACGCCCGGCAGCGGGGACCGCTTCGGCGGAAGCTCGCGCGGGGTCAGAAACGTGTTGCCGAGTGAATCGGTCCGGCGCGACGGGGTCAGCGCCGGGCCCACCTGAGCGCGCACCGGCGCTTGCACGCCGCCGAGACCGCGCGGCTTCGGGGCGTAGGGCTGCCGGTTGCGCATCGAAGGGGCAGGCAGGCCCATGCAGATCTCCGCGCCGAGCGCGTTGGACCGGCAGACAATCTGCGCCTGGGAAGGCGCGGCAATCGCCAGCGCCGCCAGCAAAGCCATCCGCCTGCCTATGCGCACCTGCGCCTCCCCTGATCGCCCCGCATAAGACTAGCACTGATCCTCACGCGAGCCTACCTGCCCTCCGCCACGGCGTTGCAGCTTCACAAAAACGTCAGTCGCACTCAGCGGAGATCGATCTGCTTACTTAAATAGGGTCCAGGTCCAAATCGATCTGATATTTGAGCCACCTCGATCGAGAACTCTGGAGATATATCGTCAGACAACTGCATTTCGACGCTATAAACTTCCGCGCTGCGTGCTGAATAAAACTCGCGGACTATCGCGACGCCTTTGCGAATCACGAGATGATAGAGTTCGCGCTCCTCGCCTAGCGGCGCGTCGAGGCCCTCCCAGCTGTCGCCGTCGACTCGCGTGCGACGAACCCATGCAATGTCGATATCGCCGTCAGTCCGCGGCCTCGCGCCAAGGTGCGCTGGCCGGTATGGCCTTAGCCCTACCCCCGCAAAGCTCAGAACGGCGTGCTCGTAGCTGGCGTCGTCGTACGGCGCCGCGGCGGGGCCGATCCTGAAATGGCGCATCTGTCCGCGAGCGGACTGCGGTTGCTCCAGCTGAACGGGGGCGCCGTTCAGCAGCACGAAGTCGGCGCCAGCCGGCCAGATCGGCGGCATGATCCCGTCGGTGCCGGCCTGTCCGCGCAGCAGACCGCTCAACCGATACACGTTCGGTCCCTGGAGCTCGGCCGTTTCGAACTGGAGAACCTCCCAGTCTCCGGTTGAGCCAAACCGCAAGGCTGCGACATTCGCTCCGTTCAGCACGTCACCCGCGCCGACGCTCTGTAAGGCTCCTGACGCCAGTCTGACCGATAGCGACGCCCGCGACCAGGCGCCGGGGTCGGACGCCTCCAGCGATGCGATCGTCTCGCCCATGGTCGCGGGCCGCAATACCTCCCGGTTCAGCGCGTAGCCGAAATCATTCGCCGCCGAATAGACGGCGACCGAACCGGCCCAGGGGGTTTTCGTGACGGCGATATACGGAGCGTGCGACACTTCTTCGCCGGTCAGGAGCGGAAGATCCAGAAAATCAGCATAGACCGGGCTCACTGCCGCCAACGCACGAGACCGACCGGGCAATGCCTCGTAGACGGGTGCGCGATAGAGGCTTGGCTCGATCCGAACCGCCGACACGCTCCGGCGTCCAAGGTCTTCGACGCGGTCGATACGAAACAGATCCTGCCGTCCGCCTGCCCCGAGGCTCACCACGTCACCTGCGGTCAATCCCAAGCCGGACAGCGGCAAGCTGAACTCGGCGCTGTCGCGCGCGACCCGCGCCTCGCTCAGCCATCGTTCCGCCACCGCCCGGGCTTCGCCATCGCTCAGCACGATCGGAACGATCGATTGTGCGGCGTCAGGCTCGGCGTTCTCTGGCGACACCGCTTCCGCCGCGCCGGTCAGATAGTCGCTGTCGCCCTGGACGAACCCGAGCACGACCCGGCCCGGCGACTCGGTCGGTGCGCTCCGGATCGAAACCAGCGCAGGGCCGTCGCCGGCGACCGCCAGACCATCCTCCGCGATCGCCGCGGCGACCCTGCCGCTTCTCGCGCCGAAGGCGACCATTCCCTCGTTCGTGAAGCTGTCGAAGCCGTAGACCAGCATCAGAGGTTGCAGGCTCTGGCGCGCAGTCTCCACGTCCGCGATCGTATAGCCTCTCACGCATCCGCTGAGCCGGGAGACGTCGGGATCCGCCACGCCTGCTCGCACGCAGGTCTCGGCGACGACGTCGGCGAGCGTCGGCAAGCCCAAGCGCGTGTTGATCCAATGGCCGCGCGCATAGTTGGCGCCGTCGATCCAGGTGTCGAGACGGTCGGGGAAATCCGGCCATGGCCGGGCGTCCCACGCCCAGACGTGCGCCTTCTCAAGGTCGACCATTCGGCCGCCGAGAACGCCGGACGCCGGATTGTTCGCGACATCCTTCCAATAGGCGTAGACAGCCTGAAGGTAGCGCTGCTGAACGAAGTCGTCGCGCGCACCACTCGAATAGTACGGGAAGAAACTCTCCGCCGACTTCGGGTCGTAGAACACGTTCGGCTGGTTGGTACCTTTGTCGACGGCCGGACACCC
>JANOEW010000614.1:0-2590 GCA_031413475.1 Amaricoccus sp. | reverse complement strand
ACCCAACCGAAGGACTGACCCGATGACCCGCCAAACCGAAGCCGAAATCGCCGAGATGGATGCAGCCGTCGCCGCTTACGAAGCCGCCAGCGCCGAGTTCTTCGTCGTCGGCTGCGCGTATCCCGACACCCGTTTTTTCGTCGCGAACCGACCCGCGCCGGATGACGTCGGCGACTTCGTCATGCTGACGCACGTCAAGGCGATCTGCCGCGAGGCGGCGGATGCGATGGCCGCGTCTCTCAACAAAAGCTGTTTGTTCACGGATCGCGAGCGTTTCGGCGAGATCGCCAAGGATTTTGAGATCCAAGCGCGCATCGCCGATTGCCTGCGGCAACTCGCGCCGCTTGCGGACGTCGAGACCGCCGCCGCCCGTCTCGCCGAGGCGAAGCCGTGGCGGGACTGCCACAAGGTCCGCGCCCTGGCGGACGACGACGACGTGTTCTGATCCCAACCCAACCGAAGGACTGACCCGATGACCGCCGAAACCGACCCAAAAGAACTGCCGGCCGAGCTCGCGGCCGTTTACGAAGAGCTTCGCCGAGAAATCTATGCCGCAAGGATGTACAACCCTGGCGGTAATCTCAACGAACACATGTTGCACCTACAGGCGTGTCACCTAATGAGTCAGATACCGTGGTCGCGTGAAGTTTGCGATTACCTAGTGAAAAAGGCCATTGCGGCTGAGAACGCCGATAAATGGCGCTTCAAACTGCGGGAAATCGAAGAGGACTGGCGGTATAAACTGGCCGCGGGCTGGTCGAAGACCTGCCGCGTCGCGGCGGAGATGGAAGCCACGAAGGCTGAGGCGGCGGCCTATCGGGCACTTACGGCGTCCGGACGACGGCCAGCGCCGGCCAAGTCGCCGAAGCCGGCCGCCACGTGATCCGCCTGGCCGCGCTCTTCGCCGCTGCGCTCGCGACCGCCGCCGCCCTGTGGTGGGTGATCGGCCCGCTGCCCGACGGCGTGCTGCTCGTGCTGGGCGCGCTCGCGCTGGGCTACCTGGCGCATCGGTGGTGGCGTGACGACTGACGCCCGACGCGAGAGTAACCGGCGATCCCAGCGCGCCGCCCGTGCCCGGTGTAAGGCCGGCCGGTTCGCGAGCGGGCACCTGGATCTGCCCGACGCCGTGGTCGACGGGCTGGTGGATCGCGGACTCTTGGCTTCGTGGCAGGTCGACGACGCGGGCGAGGTAGACCGCGCGTTGGCGACGTTCTTGCGCGACGAGCTGACGCCGGACTGATTTGCAGCAGTCGTAAGGCGCGGCTCGCCAGTGATACCGGTGCTGACCTTTACCGTTTTCGCGTTTCACATTGCGCTCGCGCTAGGCGGGGGGCTTGCCTCGAATTCCACAGTCCGGCCGCCACAGGACCGATGCGCCCATTCGCACACGTTTTAGCAAATAGATTTCCTGGATTGGCCTATTGTCGCCGCGGCTGAAACAATCCGTGAGCCAAAACGTAAGCGCTGACGTCATGCCGTTTCGATCGGTGCTATCCTCCACCCGTCATAGAAGGATCAACCGCATGTCGCCGAGCCGACCCGCAACCGCACCGCCAGCCCGGCGCCCGTCCAACGTCTTCGCGGATTGTGTCGCCGCAGAAATGAGCCGCGTCGTCCGAGGCCGGCACGCCGACGCCGTAGCGCCGCGATCCGAGACGCACAGGCTGGTCACGAAGGCCGCGACGACGCCGATGTTGCTCACGGACACCGACCTTGCGGCGATAACCCAGATCGACGCCACGGGCGAGTTCATCGCGGGCCTGGCCGGCCAGTGCGCCGGCGCCGCGCTGCTGTCCGCCGCGGTGCGCGTCCCGGTCGACAGCGCCGGCTTGAAAATCCCTTCAGCCGTCGCAGCGGCCGATTCCGTCGCCTGGACGAAAGACGGCGACCCGATCAAGGTCAGCGGCGCGAGCCTGAATGGCGCGGTGTTGAAGCCCTACCGTCTCGCCGGTATTTTCGCGATGACCAGCGAGGTTGCCAAACGCGGCGCCGGCGAGGCAATGGCCCGCCAGTTGCTCGCCGAGAGCGTCACGCTCGCGCTCGACCTGGCGCTGTTTGCCGACACGGCCGAAACCGACACGCAGCCTGGTGGCCTGCTCTTCGGCGCAACCTCGATTGCCGCGTTTCCCGGAAGCGATCGCGTCGCGGTGATCGCGGATATCTCGGCGCTGATCGCGGCAACCGCGGCAGTCGGTGGCGGATCGGTAATGCTCGCCACTGACCCGGCGACGGCGGCGCGACTGTCCATGCTGCTCGGCTCGAGTGCGCCCGTCCCGGTGCTGGCGTCGACGGCGCTACCCGCTGGCCGGCTCGTCGCAGTGGCGACCGGCGCACTCGCGGCATCGGCCGACGCGACGCCGTCGATCGACGTTGCGACCGACGCGACACTACACATGGACAGCGTGCCGGCCGAAATCGTCGCTGCCGGCGGCCAGCCCGCCGCGCCAACGCGCTCGCTCTGGCAAACCGACGCCATCGCAGTCCGCGTCCAGCTGACAATCGGCTGGGTGCTGCGCGCGCCGGTGGGCACGGCGGTGGCCTACGTCCCGGGGGTATCCTGGTAATGAAACCGCAGCGCCCTGAACCCTTC
>JANOEW010000613.1:0-4916 GCA_031413475.1 Amaricoccus sp. | reverse complement strand
ATCTGGGCGTTGCCGCTGCGGGCCGTCTTCCGAGGCGTCGCGCGGGATGACCCCACCGAAACCGATCCAGATCACCGCAGAGCGGCAGTTCGATACGAAGCAGGTAACACTTGCGACAGCAGCGGACTCTCACTAAAAACTAGTATACGTCTCTCAACATCGGACGACGCGCGAGGATTACATGATAGTATCTCACAAGAATAGGTTCATTTTTCTGAAGACATTTAAGACTGGCGGGACTTCAGCTGAGATACTGCTTTCCAAATACGCTGGTCCGCGCGACATTCTTTCTCCCTTGGGAGAGGATGAGGCGCTACGCATGCGTATCACCGGCAAATCGGCCCAAGGACAGTCGGGGTCGTTTGCCGAACGACGCCTTGATGACATTCGCGGTCTACTCCGAGGAAAAAACATACGGTCAAATATTCGAGAACACGCGAAAGCATATCAGATCAGAAATGAAGTTGGTGAAAAGATTTGGAAAGAATACTTCAAATTTACGATCGTAAGAAATCCTTATGATAGAATGATAAGCAGATTTTTTTATTCTAAAAATCTTAAGGGAAGCGCGATAGATCATTATGAACTAAATACTATTAACCAAATGATAAGATACAACGCAAATTATGTTAATGAGAACTGGTCAATATATACGATTAGTGATAATATAGTTGTAGATTTTGCGTTGAGATACGAAATGATGGAGCTGGACATGAAACAACTCACGCTAAGAATTGGTTTGCCAGATGGATTATACAACGAGTATAAAGGCATCCTGACGAAGTCAGAGTTCAGAAAGGACCGTGCCGAAAGGACAAATTTGCTCGACGAAGATTCCATAGAGATAATTTATAGATTATGCATCAAGGAGTTCGAGAGCTTTGGTTATAGCAGGGATCCCTCGACGCTCTTTCCAGCGTCTACAGGGAAGGTGAGCCAGGACCACGCGAACGAGCGTGGCTGAGCCGAGGAGAGCGCGATGCGAATGGTATTGGTGGCGGCGGCGCTGGCGTTGACCGCGGGGGCGGCGCCGGCCGAGGAGATCGGCGAGGTGACGACGGCGATTCGCATTCTCGGCGCCAACCACCGCATCGTCGTGGAGGCGTTCGACGATCCCAAGGTCGAGGGCGTCGCCTGCTACGTCAGCCGGGCGCGTACCGGCGGCATCTCCGGCTCGCTCGGGCTGGCCGAGGACACCTCGGACGCCTCGATCGCCTGCCGACAGACCGGGCCGGTGAAGTTCCGCGGCGAACTGGAGGAGGGCGAGGAGGTGTTCGGCCGCCGCGCCAGCTTGCTGTTCAAGCGCATCCAGGTGGTGCGCTTCTTCGACCAGGCGCGCAACGTGCTGGTGTATCTGACCTATTCCGATCGGCTTATCGACGGCTCGCCGCAGAACTCGATTTCCGCCGTGGCGATCCAGCCCTGGGGTTGACCGCCACGCTCCTCCGCGCGGCCGGTCCGGTCACCCTTGTCGGCGGCGGGCCGGTCGACCCGGGCCAGCTCGCGGCCGCGCTGGCGCTGGCGCCCGAGGCGGTTGCGGCGGACGGCGGCGGCGACGTGGTCCTGCCGGGCGGGGGGGCGTTCGCGGCGGTGATCGGCGACATGGACTCGATCCGGGAGCTCGGGGCGCTGCGCGCGCGCGGCGTGCCGATCCATCATCTGGTCGAGCAGGACAGCACCGATCTGGAGAAATGCCTCTATTCGGTCGAGGCACCGCTGTTTCTCGGCCTCGGCTTCCTGCACGGGCGGATCGACCACCAGCTCGCCGCGATGAACGTGCTAGTGCGCTACCCGCACCGGCCGACCATCCTGATCGGCGGCGAGGATCTTTGTTTCCTGTGCCCGCCCGAGCTGGAGCTCGACCTCGCCGCGGGCACGCGCGTGTCGCTGTTTCCGATGGCCCCGGTGCGGGGTCGGGTTTCCGAGGGGCTGCGCTGGCCGGTCGCGGGCCTCGCGATGGCCCCGGACGCGCGGATCGGCGCATCGAACGCGGCGACCGGCGGGAGGGTTCGGATCGGCTTCGACGCGCCCGCGATGCTGGTGATCCTGCCGGTGGCGCAGCTCGGCCAGGTTGCGACGCGGCTGGCGCCCGGCGTAGGACCGGCGTGAGGGCGCTGCTGCCCGGCGCGCTGACGCTGGTCCTCGCCGCGCTCGCGGGGCTTGGGGCCGAGGCGCTGGGCGTGCCGCTGCCCTGGCTGCTCGGCCCGCTGGTCGCCGCCGCCGCCGTCGCGATGGCCGACCTGCGTCCCGCCGGGGTCGCGCTGAAGGTGCCGCGCTGGTCGCGTCCGGTGTTCGCCCCGATCATCGGCACCGCGATCGGCGCGACCGTGACGCCCGAGATCCTCGACCAGGCGGCGCGCTGGTGGCCGAGCCTGGTCGCTGTCGGCCCGTTCGTGGTCGCGCTCCAGCTGATGAACTACGCGGTGCTGCGCCGGATCGGCGGCTTCGACCGGCCGACCGCGTTCTTCGCCGCGAGCCCCGGCGGGCTGGTCGACGCGGTGCTGATCGGCGAGCGCCGCGGCGGCGTGCCGGCGGCGATGTCCACCCAGCACTTCGCCCGCATCGCGCTCAGCGTCGCCGCCGTGCCGCTGATCCTGACGCTGGTCGCCACGGGGACCGGCGCGGCGGTCGCGCCCGAGCCCGACCCGGCGCTGCCCGGCCTCGACGGGGCTGCGGCGCTGCTGGCCTGCGCCCTCTTCGGCGGGCTCGCCGGCGCCCGGCTGCGGCTGCCGGCCGGGGTGATGCTCGGGCCGTTCCTCGCGAGCGCGGCGCTGCACCTCGGCGGCGTCACCGCGGCGCAGGTCCCCGGGCTGCTGGTGCATCTGGCGCAGATGGTGATCGGCAGCCTGCTCGGCCTGCAGTTCACCGGCCTCGCCCGCGCCGCACTGCTGCGCGGCCTCGGCCTGTCGGTTCTGACCACCGCGCTGGCGATCGGCGTCGCCGCGCTGTTTGCCCTCACGCTGGCGCGGATCGTGCCCGCGCCCGGATCGGCGGTGTTCCTCGCCTTCGCCCCCGGCGGCGTAGCCGAGATGGGACTGATTGCGATCTCGCTCGGGACCGAGCCCGCCTTCGTGATCGTGCACCACCTGTTGCGGATCGTGCTGACCGTGGCGATCGCCCCGCTGATCTACGACCGGCTGATCGCGCGCGGCTGAGGGTTCAGCGCACGCGCGCGGCGGACGTCGGCCCGATCCGCATGGGCTCGAGTCGCCGGTCGCGGGCGGTCGCGGCCTTCAGGCGGTCAGGCCGCCATAGAGGTCGGGCCGCCGGTCGCGAAACAACCCCCAGCCTTCCCGCGCCCGGCGATGCGCCGCCATATCCACCGTCGCGACCGCCACGCCTTCGTCAGCGCCGAGCTCGGCGATCAAAGCGCCGGTCGCGTCCGCGACGAACGACCCACCATAGAACGTGAGCCCCGCGCCTTCGGTCTCGGTTCCGACCCGGTTGGCGGCGGCGAGCGTGACCATGTTCGCGCCGGCATGGCCCTGCATCACCCGCCGCCAGTGGTCGCGCGAGTGGATGGTCGGGTCCTGCGGCTCCGAGCCGATCGCGGTCGGGTAGAGCAGAACGTCCGCGCCCAGCAGCGCCATGGCGCGAGCGGCTTCGGGGAACCACTGGTCCCAGCAGATCCCGACGCCGATCCGCCCCACCGCGGTGTCCCAGACCCGGAAGCCGGTGTCGCCGGGGGCGAAGTAGAACTTTTCTTCGTAGCCCGGCCCCTGCGGGATGTGGCTCTTGCGGTAGTTGCCGAGCACCCGGCCGTTCGCGTCGATCACCGCGAGCGAATTGAAGAACCGCCGCCCGGCCGCCTCGAAGTAGCTGACGGGCAGCACCACCCGCAGCTCCGCCGCCAGCGCGGCGAAGCGGGCGATCAGCGGGTTGTCCTCGAACGGCCGCGCCAGCTCGAAATGCGCCGCCGCCTGCGCTGCGCAGAAATACGGCGTCTCGAACAACTCCGGGAGCAGCACCAGCCGCGCGCCGTGGCCCGCCGCTTGGCGCACCATCGCCTCGGCGCGATCGGCGTTGGCGGCGCGGTTCCAGGAACAGGCCATCTGGGTCACGGCGAGCGTGAGCGTCTCGGTCATCGGCGGCCTCTTAGGCGGGCAGGATTCCACTGCACCTGTTCAGACAGAATGCTCACTGCGGCCTTCTTCCGGATCAAGCGACCCGCCGCCGCGATCCCGCCCGATTTGTCCGTCGACAAATCGGGCCGCGCGTGGATGTCCTTGGGCAGGCGCGATAGACGCGCAGCCCAGGCAGGCGCGGCCCGGTTGCGCACGTCGGTCCAGGCGGCGTCCCCCTCGCCCTCCGCTCGCGCTCCAGGCGACGGACCGGGCGAGGCCCCACCGGGCCTCGCCTTTTCGGTCCGAAGCAGGACAACGGCGGCAAAGACAGCGCTCTGCATCACTTCTTGAGGTTCACCCAGATCGCGTCGTAGAGTGCCTGCACCTCTGGCGGGCAGGCCTCGACGAAGGTGCCCTGCGGCGCGTCGTCCGGCGGGTTGTTCTCCGGGCTGGCGGCGAGCTCGGGATCGAGGAACGGCTCCACCCCCGACACGCCGGAGATGTAGGCCGCGTAGTTCGTCACCGCCGCGGCGTTCTCCGGCACCAGCAGGAAGTTCATGAACGTCAAGGCGTTCGCCCGGTTCGGCGCGTCCTTCAGCAGCACCATGTTGTCCATCCAGGCGACCAGACCCTCCTTGGGGTAGGCGTATTCGATGTTCGCCCCCTCGTTGCGCGCCTTGGCGGAGAAGCCGTTGTAGATCATGCCAGCCGCCGCGTCGCCCGACACCAGCACGTCCTTGGCGATGTCGGACCCGAAGCTGGCCCAATGCGGTTTCGCCGCCAGAAGCATGTCGTTCAGCGCCTTGACCTGTTCGCGGTCGGTCGAACACTGGGGGATGCCGAGGTACAGGC
>JANOEW010000612.1:0-11730 GCA_031413475.1 Amaricoccus sp. | reverse complement strand
CGAACCCGCCTGGTGAAAAGGGAGGATCGTGGTATCGTCGTTCATGGCGTATCGCTCCTTCGGGAGGTTCCGGCAGGCTTCGAACACCCGCCACGATACGCCGCCTTCTCAGGCCCCATCACCCAGTTTCGGCCATAGCTCCGGCGGCGATCCGCCGAAGCTGACGCTCATTGGGTTGACGAAGGTTGGGCTGTGGCGGCAACATGATCTCCCCGACCGAAGACATCCCCATGCTCCGCGTTTTCTTCGCCCTCACCCTGATCGGCCTCGCCGGCTGCGCCGGCGGCGGCGAACCAGAGCCTGCCGCGGCGTCGCGCGTCGGTCTCCATCCCAACGAGACGCCGCAGCTTCGGGCGCTGATCGACGAATACTCCCGCGCCTACGGGGTGCCGACCGACCTGGTGCACCGGGTGGTGATCCGCGAGAGCCGGCACGTGCCCTCGGCGCGGAACGGACCCTACTACGGGCTGATGCAGATCCAGGCGCAGACCGCGCGCACGATGGGCTACCGCGGCAGTCCCGAGGGGCTGCTAGATGCCGAAACCAACCTGAAATACGCGGTCAAATACCTGCGCGGCGCCTGGCTCGTGGCCGACGGCGACCGCGACGAGGCGGTGGGATGGTATGCACGCGGCTACTACTACGAGGCGAAACGCCAGGGGCTGCTGGAGGAGACCGGACTGCGGTAGCCGCCGTCCGTCGGTCCCCGAGCCGCTCCAAGCCGCGGGCCACCCTTGCCCACGACAGCCGCCGCGAAACGACCGGGAACGCGCCGAGTTTCCTGTTTACACGCTCAGCCGCAATCCGTAGAAACCGCGTGCGAGGCGGATGGCTTCTTTGGTCACACGCGGGTCCGGACGGTTACAAATCGCTCGGGGCCGGATCACTGGGCACCGAGCTTCGAGGTGTTCCGGCGTAGCTCAGCGGTAGAGCAGTTGACTGTTAATCAATTGGTCGTAGGTTCGATCCCTACCGCCGGAGCCAGAAACCCCAAAGAAACCAATCAGATGGCGGAGCGGAGAAAACCGCAACGTGCGGTTTTTGCCGTCGGGGTAACGGTGGGGGTAACGGGCGGTCATGTTGCCGGCGAAAGCATGAAACCTTGTGGCCGGGCGCGTTCGAGAGAAGTAAGGTTGAGCCTGACAACGGGCTTGACGGATGCCGCCGGGATAAGCATCTTCAGGTCAGCCGAAACCCGAATGCGTCCCGGGTTGCGGTTAGGCTCGGACGGCGATGTCAGTCGCTTACCGGGCCGGCAAAGGTCCCGAAAGGGCGCCCCGCTAAGCGCTGCACCGCACCGACGGTTTAAGCAGCAGGGGGAATGGTCGCGGCTCGGTATGGTTTGGTAATGGCGCGCGCTTTCGGAAGTGCGCGCCGACCTAATCCATCAACCAGGAGCCAAACCAGATGACCAACCAAAAATCATACCGCGTCGAAGTCCCCGATCGCGACGACGCCCACAAGCTCATCACCATGATCAGCCGTCGCATTGCGTCGATCGCCTGTCCGGCCGGGGAACCGCGACAGTCCTCAGAGATTGAGGCGCTCGCCCACATGATCGGCTGTTTGATCCGGCAGTCGTGGGACACGGACCCGGCGTCGCCCAGGGAGCTTCACCTGTCGCCGGACGCGAAAGTCATGCTCGATGCCGTGCTGGCGGATCAGGCCGAAGCCGAAGAAGCGGTTTTTTCGCGGGCAGTGGCGAAGGCTGAGGCGTTCGCCGAGGGTCTCGATCTGCCGTCCTAGATCGGGTCGGGTGTCTGGTCGGCGGCCAACTTGGCCGCCGCGCCCAGCACGCCGGAGGTCGTGCGCGAGGTTGTCGAGGCGCGCGCTCGCCGCCCCCGGTATCGCTTGCCGCAGGCGACCCCGCAGAAGATCTTATCGGACCGCCCCACGACGCCGCCGCCGCACTCGGGACACGTCCGGCCAATTCGGGAACGGTTGCGCTTTTGCCTCAGCCTCGCCCGCGTGCACGCCCGGGCGCAGCGCATCGAGCAGAACTTCTGATCGGAGCACACGCCAGTGAAGCTCCGGCCGCACCAGGGGCACACGAGCCCCGTCCGCGCCGCGGCGAGCGCAGCCGAGCGCAGCGCGTTGCGGTATCCATACCGGCAGCGCCGCGAGCAGAACGCCGCCATCCTGCCCGGGGCCAGCTCGACGCCGCAATGCCGGCAGGCGTCGCCCGGCAGGTCATCGAGGTTCACCCGAGCGCGGATAACGGTCGCAATTGCGACCTTTTCCTCGGCGGAAATGGTTTCGCGGCGCAACCTTTTCACAAACCCTCGGCGACCATCGCCGCGAAGGCCGCCGCCTCGGCTGCGCAGAGGGTCGTGTGATAGAGCGTCCGGCACCGGGGGGTGCAGAAGGCGCGGCATTCTTCCGGCAGCTTCAAGCCGCATTGTCGGCAGCGGGTCCGCTCGTAGAACGTGAACGCGTCGCCTTGCGCATAGTGCGGGGTGCTCGCCTCGCGCCAGCTCGGCCGCTTCGCCCCGATGGTCCGCAGCGCCTCGTGCACCACCACGCGCGACGCCGCATCCGCCTCGCGCCAGCGCCAGCCGCCCCGCAACAGGAGCGCCGAGCGCACGGCCGCGATAAGCATCCCCTCGCGTGCGAACGGGGTCGGGGGATCGCCGCGCCGGAGCAGCCCCACGACCACGAGCACCAGGCGCGCGTGCATCCCCTCGCCGAGGGTGCGCCCCCGCCGCGGCGGACTGGCCTGTGCTCGCCACGGCGCGGTAATGGGCATGGCTTGCTCGCCTCGGCCCATGTCATCACCCTTTCAGGGCCTCCTGCCAGTCGAGCGCGGCGAAGGCCGCCGAAACGGCGCCGGGGTCGAGCCCCGCCTCCCGCGCCCGCGCCAGCGCCTCGATGATGCCCGCCACCGCCCGGGCCGAGCCGCCGGCGTCGAACGATTGCAGCGGGCGGTGCACGTCGATCTCCACCGCGGCCCCGAGCTTCGCCGTCGCTTCCTCGGCCACCAGCTCGGCGATCGGTTGCAGCGTCCATGTCGCCAGATGCCGTTGAGCCTCGCGGGTTTGCGGCCCCGTGGTCGCCGGGCTGAACAGCGCCGGCAGCACGCCGAAGGCGCCGCAGATCGCGTCCTTGGCCGCCGCCAGCGTCTCCACGACGGCCGCCTCTCTCAGCGGTGGGGTCAGATGGTCCGGGCCGCGTCCGGGCGTAGGCGCGCCCCCTGCGATCGCTTGCGACAAGTATTCGATTACCAGCGCCCCGCCACGCTTGCCGCGCAGCGCGCCGCGCACCGCTTCCAGCGCTTCGCCGCCGCCCGCGTCCAATGGAACGATCATCGATCCGAGCGGCGCATCACGGAACACGCCGAGCAGCGCCGATTCCACCTCCTGCAAAAACTGCGCCGACAGCGCGGACCGCCGCAACGGCGCCTGCCCGGCCCATGGCGTCATCGGATCAGCCGCGAGGCGCAGATGCAGCACCTCGGCCGCGAGCACGGTTTCCGAGCGCCCGCCGCCCGCCTCGGGGACGGTCAGGCGGTAGGCCCGCGGCTCGCCGTTGCGGGTCGACAAATCCCAGTCGACCACCGGCACGAGCCGATCGCGGATCAGGAACAGCGCCTCGCCGCGGAACGCCAGGCCGCGCGCCAGGAGCGCCATTGAGCGCCGGTCCAGCAGGTCAGTGCCCGACACGTCGGCGAGGCTCAGGCCGTGCTCCCAGAGGCTCACACAGGCCTGCACCGTCGCCGTCGCCTCGGCCGCGACGCCGCCGCCGCGGATGTAGGATTCCCGCGCCGCGAGGATCATGCTTGTGTAGCCCGTGCCGGAGGCGCGCCGCTCTGGGTTGTCCGACGTGGGGACAACCCCCTTGGACACCGGCTTGAGCAACCATTTGAGCATCACACCACCTCCAGGGTCGAGAAGGCGGCTGGAACCGCCAAATCGGTGCGCCTGCAACGCACGAGCCGTGTCCTTCCATCCACCTCGCGCTCTGCCCACCAGCCGAGCGGGTTCGCGGTCGTGAATACCGGGACGCCGCGGCGCGTCCACTCCACCGGCTCGGCCGGGTCAGCGCCATCGGCGATCAGCTTGCGGGCGCGAGCGCAGAGGGATTCGGATCCCACGATTTCCAGGATCATCACGCCCTCCACCGCCGCTTTGCGCCGGCGAGAAACTTCCCGGCGGGACGTTCCGCCAGCGCCCACGAGCGCGCCGCGATCTGCGCCGCGTCATAGGCCGGCATCGTCACCAGGCTCACCTCGTATAGCTCGGCGCTGCGCACGGTGCGCAGCAGCCCGTCGCCGGATCGCGTCACCGTGTCGCCGCCAGCCGGCACGCGGAAGCCGGGCGACAAACCAGTCGTCAGGCCCGCCGCCAGCGCCGCCAGCGCGTCTTGCGCCCAGCTCGTCGCCGGCGACACCCGCGCCTCGATATGCAGGCCGGCGTCGTCGTCGCGTAGCGACAGGCTGCCCGCCTCGGTCGAGGCAAGCGGCTTTTCAGGGTCGTGACCGGCGAGCAAGTAGACGGTCGCGCCGGCAGCGACGCGAGCGCGGAACGCCCCGGGCGCAAACCGCTCGCGCCGGCCGCTCCCGAGGGCGGTTTCCACGTTATAGGGGAAGCGCCCCGAAAGCCGGGTTGACCCGCCCTCGGTGCGGATTTCCAGGGTGATCGGTGCGCCGTAGAGCATCATTCGACCTGAAGGCCGGTCAGCAGGTGAAGCTGCGCAAGCCGCGAAACGTTCACGTCCATCGTGGCGATCGCGGTCAGGCGAAGCATCCCGGACTGCGCATCCGAGTAGGGATCGCGGATCAGGTCGATGCCGCCCCACGCGCCGATGAAGACAGGCGCGACGCCGCCGGCCGAGGTCGTCAGCAGCGCGACCGACGTATCCGGCGCGCCGACCGTCAACGTCGCGAGGGTCGAGAGCACGTTGTTCGCGGCGGCAAAGTTCTTGACGTGCCGATCCCATTCCGAAACCGCCGTGCCGGCGAGGATGGTCGTGTCCATGTAGTTCCAGGTTTGCGGGTGCATTAGAATCCGCACGTCGCCCGGCGAGTTCGCCGAGTTCGCGCCGAGGAACGTCGCGGCGACGGCGCGGAAGACCGCGGAAGACGCGGCGGCGCCGACGGCGGTCGTGCCATAGGCGTATCCGGCCTGACCCGCGATGATGCCGTTCGGCTGCCCGTTCGCGCCCGTCCCGTTGAAGATGCCGGCGTCCATCACCGTCTGCATCGTCCCGTTCAGGTCGCGCCGGATCGCGGCTTCGAGCGCCTCGCCGGATTGCTTCATGCTTTTCCGGGTCAGCTTCACTTGGATCCCGACGTTGTGGTCCGGCGACAACACGCGTTCCGTGGTGGCGAAGACGGTCGGGCCGGCGGTATTGCCGATTTCCGTCGCCGCCCATCCGGCGGTTATGCTGGACGTGGTGAGCGGAAACTCGACAAGGCCCGTGTCGATCGCGATTACCGCCGCGCCCATGCGGGCCGCGACCGAATCCGGAAACAGCCGGTCGATGGTCGGCATGGTCTGCACCGGGTCGAAAACGCCGCTGGCGATGGTCTCGCCGGCGCGCCGCTCCAGGGCCATCCAGGGAATCGGGATCCCGCGGAACCCGCCCTTGCTGCGCATCTCCTGCACCACTTCGGCCGTCGGGCCGGAGAGCGCCGCGCCCTCGTCCAGCGCGAGCACCACCTGCCGCAGCTCGAAGCTGCCCACGAGCGAACCCCATTCCCGACCGTCGCGGGTTTCGAGTTCGGCGCCGGCCGCCTTGCGCTCGCCATCCTCGGCCACGAGCGCGGCACGAAACCGCGTCTCATTGGTCCGATACCGCTTGTCGAGATCTTCCATCGAGCGCGTCTCGTCCTCGGTCGGATCGGGCTTTGCCGCCAGTTCCGCGAGCTGTTGCCGGATCGTGCTCTGATCCCGGCTGATATTCACTGAAGCCAACATGCTCGTTTACCTCATTGCATGGTGGTGGTGGCCGCCTCTTTCGAGCTGGCGGACGGCCGTTCGCCATGCATCCCGAGCCGGCGACGCTTCGGTGCGCCCCATTTCGGTATTCGTCGCCCTCGTGTGGCAGGACGCGCAGAGCGTCAGCAGCCACTTCGGGTCATAGGCCAGTTCCGGCGCGACGCGCACCGGCTTCGTATGGTGCACCTCGAGCCGCCCGCGTGCTCCGCACTCGCGGCACTTGTTCCCGTCCCTCGACAGCACCAGAGCCCGCAACGCTAGCCATCGCTGGCCCCGGGTGACGTGCTTTGAATGGCGGGTCGGGTTTTTGGTCGTGGGACTAGTTGTCCCACCACTAAAGCCAAGGTGCAGCGTGCTGGCGCGCCGGGTCATCGCGTCAGCCACACGAGCAGCACGAGCAGCGCGACCAGCGCGGCGGTTTGCAGGAGCAGGCGGGTCATATCGCCACCGGTCGGCGAAACGGCGCGAGATCCGCGACGATGCCCGGCGCCAGCATCCGGCCCTCGCCGCGGGTGTCGAAGGCGCGCGCGACCATGTCGAAGATCGCCTGTTTGACCGCAGGCGGCGCGCCCGTGCCCGCCACGAAACTGACCGTCACCGCGTTGATCGTCGTCATCGTCGCCGGCCATGCCCCGGCCGGCACGATCCAGCCGCCGAAGCTCGGGGCGGTATCCACCTCGTAATCGATCGGGTCGACGGTTTGCTGGACGCCCGCCGGGTCGGTGTAGGTCACGCTCGTGATGCTCGCCACCGGCCCGAGCGGTATCATGATCTCGGAGGCCGGGAACGCGTCGAGCACCAAATCCCAGGTCTGCGGCATCAGGCATCTGCCGAGGAAGCCGACACGGCCGTCGAGCGCGTTCGTCGCCGCCGCGATCATCCCTGTGATGCCAGCGTCCTCGCCGGCGTGGGTGACCCTCAGATAGGCCTTTGCCTCGGCGAGCGAAATCGGCAGCGTCTCGGGTGGCGTGATCAGGCGTAGTGTCATCGTGTCATCCCCATGCGAGTCGAGTGCGGGTGCGCGGTCGCGCCGTCATCCGGGCGCCCTCGGCCACCGCGAGCACCGCCGCCATCGCCGCGTCGATCCGGCCCTTGCTGCGCGCCTTGGCGATCTTGATGTTGTTCGCCGGGTCGCGCAGGCAGACCGCGTCTGCGAACGCCGAGCGCAACAGCAGGCTCGGCTTGCTCCGCACCAGCCCGTCGAACGCGGCGCGGCGGAACCGCTCCACGTCCTCGTTGCCGTCGCGGTAGCCCATGCCCCGCCAGATTACGGGCGCCGTCACGCCCGCCGGGGCCATCGCCTCGCCGAGCTCGGCCGCCTTGTAGCGGTCCGCCACCACCGCGGCGATCGGCTCGCCGGCGACATGGCGCATCACGGCCGCGAGCCACATCGACACCGGCACCGTCTTGTCGCCCAGCGTCGTAAGCTCGCCCCGGTCCTGCATCTCGCCGTAGCGTCCCGACACGCCGTCCGCGGCCCCACGATCGGCCAGGGACGGCGCTTTCGGGAATGTGCCCACCACCTCCAGCCGCCCCGTCTCCGGCCAGTAGAACGCCGCCGCGGTCATGCTCGATGAGCCGCCGAGGTCGATCCCGACCACCACCGGCCCCGTCCGCTCCGGCAGCTCGGCCGTCTCGCACGCCAGCCATTCGTCCACCGTCAGCAGCACGTCGCGCGTCTCGCCGCTCACCCGCTCGTTGCGGTTGAACAGCCGGAACGCGGTCAGGGTCGAGCCGCCCCGCGCCGCCGCCCGCCGCGCCTGCGCCTCCAGCCATTCGAGGCTGCCGCCGATGCCATGTTTCGCGCCGGGATTGGCGATCAGCAGGCTGTCGCGGTCGTCCACCGGCAGCCCCGGCGCCGGCCGATGCTCCTGCACATAGACGCCCTCCTGCACGTCGTCGCACCACCGCGAAAACGGATGCGTGTCGTCGGGCGCAGAGGTCGAGACGATCAGAGCCTTGCCGCCCCGCTTGCCGAGGCCCGACAACAGCGCGTGCTCCAGGTCGTCGCCGCGGTCGGTCGCCCAGTGCCCCCTTTCGTCCATCAGCACCAGCGTCGGCGCCGAGCCCAGCGCGCTCTTGCCGTCCGCCGCGATGGCCCGCACCACGTGCCCGCCGCCGTCGCCCTCCCACTCGATTTCAAGCCGCGGCGACCGGCGGTAGATCAGGCCCCGCTGCACCTCCGCCGGCAGCGACCGGGCAAAGCCCGCCACGAAACGCCACGCGATATGCGCCTGATCCCGCGTCCGGGCCGCTATCAGAATCTCCCGCTTCGGCTGCCGGTCCCACGTCCCGAGCAGCGCGCCAAGCGCGATGCCAGCCGCGAGCGCAGTCTTTGCGTTGCCGCGGCCGATGCTGAGAACGCCGGTCATCACGTCCTCGGCCAGCGCGCCCCGGACGAATTGCTTCTGAAACGGCGCCAGCCTCAGCGGTTGCCCTGCGCGCGGTCCCTCAGGAATTTGCAGGGTTTCGAGGAAGCGGATTGTCTTGGTGGATGCCTTCATGCCAACCTCGTGACTGAAAGCGAGAAGTGGCGTGCGCTTTGGCTGTCTACGACCTCATTGCAATAGCTAGAAAGGGCAGCGCCATGAAATACGCCGTATTCTGCGCACTTATTGCCCTTGCTGCCACAGCAAACGCTGAAACTATCACAATAGAAATGGACGATGGAGTAAAGTTTATTCGGTGCACTGATATGTTTGGCACCGCAAATTGTGATGTAATTTTTGAGAACGCCGATAATTATTATGATTGTATCGCTTTCGACGCTACCGAAGCGCCATTGGCAACTGGCACAGGGCGTGGCGGCAGCGTGATGTTCGCCGACTTGGACGCTTCCCTGATTGCCGATGTGCAATGCCGCTAGAAGTCCGGCCCTTCTCGCGCTCGCACGACCGGTTTCCGCGCGAAAATTGAAAACGGGGTCACCGGTCCACGCTGAGGAGCCAGGGCCAGGCATTGGCTCCAGATGCGCGCCCATCAGTGCCGCACCTCCGGCTCGTAGGTCGTGAAGCCGTAGGCATCCGCGATGGTGACGCTCGCGCCGACCATCGTCGCAATGTCGACCATGAACGCGTCGCGCTCGGCTTCATACGCGGCGAATATCTCGGAGCGAACCGACTCGGCGCTTGGCGTGGCTGGCCACCACTCCTCGGCGAGGCCTTCCATGCTTGAGAAGACGAACGCCACCGCGACGCCATGCGGCAGGCGCGCGGTGCGGCAATGCTCGGTTATCATGCCGCCGCCCTCCTGCCCCGATCGGACCGGACGCCAAACCGCTCCACCTGCCCGTCGCGCACCTCGGCGAAGGTCCGCACCTCGGGCTCGGGTTGGTGACTTTGCGGGACCCCCCTATGGTAGATATCTAGATGTGCGGCCTCTGGGGACGCAGGCTCGGGTCGAAACTGCGTTACGTGTGCGGCCTCTGGGGACGCAGGGCGCGGCCTCTGGGGACGCAGGGTTTTGGAAAACGCGGCCTCTGGGGACGCAGGGACGCGGCCTCTGGGGACGCGGGATTCTGTTTTTGGCGGCTGGCCCTTCACCACCGGGAAGTTGCTGTCGGGTTGCCATTGCAGGTAGTCGCGCGAGCCTCGCGGGTGCTTTGTGCAGGCGCAGCACGTCAGGCGATAGGTGGTCGCCTTGCCGTGCCCTTCGGCGCCGAGGTGGCCGAGTTGGGTCACGATGGCGAAGCCGTGCGCCTGCAATGAGTAGAACGCTTTCCGCGCCTGACGCTGCCCGGTATTGAGCGCCCTTGCCGCGTCACGTCCCGAGATGAACAGGTCGCCGTTGTTCTCGCATCTCGGCCGGACAAGCGCCCGCAACTCGATGTAGAGGCACCGGTCGGTCGTGCTGAGGTCCGCCCACGCCGCCGAGGTCCGGACGGAATGCACGAGCGGCACGAACTGTTCGCCGATGCCTTTCCCGCCGCCGTCTTTCTGCTTCCGGGCCATTCAGGCCGCGTCCTCGCGCTCGCCCGCCTTCAAGGCCTCCCAGGCCTCCAGCTCGGCGATGCGCCAATATCTGTATCGGCCGAGATAGACCGGTTTCGGGAAGCTCAGATCGGGATCTCGGAGCCACCTCCACAACGACATTTGCGAGACGCCGTATCGTTCCCAGACGGCTCGCGCTGGCAGAAAAGCCCGCTCCATTGTTGCCGATGTCCTCCCGTGTTAAGTTCTCATAACGGGAAGGATGGACCGACGCGAAGTAAACGGCAACAGTTAATTAAATTTACGGGCGCGAGCCGTATACCCTATACCCTGCTACAATTTACCGGCGCGTAAAGAAAGTTTCCTTATACTTGCAACCGCACCACGTTGGCCGGCCGCTCCTGCACCAGCCCCGCGACATGCGCCGCCCACCGGTCGAGCGCGGCGCGCGCCTCGCGGCCGTAATCATGGCGGTTGTAGACGCCCGCCACGCCGGCGCGGCTGCCCGAGACGTGGTTGAGCACCGCCTCGGCTGTCTGCACCGGCACGCCGAGCGCAGCGCACCCGGTCGCGAAGGTCCGCCTCAGGTCGTGAAAGCCCCAAGCCGCGATCGTCACCGGGTCCCCGCGTTCCTCGGCCGCCACCTCGGCCATTGCGCTCCGCAGCCGGCGGATCGCCCGGTCATACCCCGAAACCGGCGTGCGCCCGGTCGTCGTGAAGACATACCCGCCCGCGATCCGCGGCAGCGCCTCCAGCTCGGCCAGCACCGCCGCCGACAGAGGGACCACGTGCGCGAGGCCGTTCTTCACCCGCTCGGCCGGCAGCCGCCAGACGTCGCCGTCCAACTCGGCCCAGCACAGCCCCGCCACCTCGCCGAGCCTCTGGCCGGTCAGGAGCAGGATGCGCGCCAGCGGGCCGAAGGGATACCCCACGCGCTCGGTCGCCTTCCAGAGCAACCGCACCTCGTCGTCGCTCAACACCCGCTCGCGGCTGGTCTCCCGCGTCGCCTTCACGCCCTCGAAGGGATTGGTCCCGAGCACGTCGCGCGCCACGAGCCACGCGAAGAACGCGGCGCCGTAGGCCTTCAGCCGGTTTGCGGTCACCGGCGTGCGCTCGGCGACGCCCTCGATCAGCTCGATCGCGTCGCGCCGGCTGATCGCCTGCACCCGCCGGTCGCCCCACGTCGGCAGCATCAACCGCTCGATCATCCGCGCCGGCTGGTCACCCGCCTTGAGCAGCTTGAGCTTGCGGCGCCGGTAGTCCTCGAACAGCGCCCGCACCGTGTCGCGCCCGCTGGCGCGCGCCTCGCGCTCGGCCTTGCGGTCCGCGGCCGGGTCGCCGCCCTCGGACACGTGGCCCAGCGCCGCCCGCGCAGCCGTCCGCGCCTCGGCGAGCCCCATCGCCGGCCACCTGCCCAGCGTCAACTTGCGCGGGTCTGGCGCCCGGTAGCGCAGGGCCCAGGCCTTCGCGCCGCTCGGCTGCATAATCAGGTAGAGCCCCACCACCGCCCCGTCGGGTATCTCCCGCCGCGCCGCGCCCGGTTTCATCGCCTCAACCGCCTTCGCCGTGAGCACCTTTGTCATAGTCAATTTGCCTCCGGGGTAACGCCGGGGTAACAGGACGGGACCGATATGCAGCGTTACCCGGTGGTGTCCCGCGTTATGATATGCGCGGCATCAGCTCGTAAAACAAGGGGGTTTTCGGGTCGCGGTCGATTGACACGTTAGGCCTAGATATGGTCCTGATCTTGACTGTTAATCAATTGGTCGTAGGTTCGATCCCTACCGCCGGAGCCAATAAAATCAAGCACTTAGGCGATACCGCCGCACAGTGCGAGCTACTCAAGCACAGTATAAATACTCTTT
>JANOEW010000611.1:0-4891 GCA_031413475.1 Amaricoccus sp. | reverse complement strand
GCTCGAAGGCGTGCAGCGCGGCGAGGTGAAACCCTCGGAGGCGCTCGACCGCCTCGCCCATCTTCCGTTCGTGGACACGCCGCACGCGCGCGTCGATACGCATCGCGCGCTTCGATCGGGTCTACCTGAAGTCGTGTATGGACCGGGCAAGACGGTCCAACAGATCGCCGAGGTCGTGCGCGCACAGCGCGCCGCCGGGCTTTCCGTGCTGGTCACCAGGGTCGACGCCGTGACCGCGGAGGCGGTGTTGCGCGAGGTTCCCGGCGGCGAGCACGATGCCCCGGCGCGGCTGCTGTGTTTCGCCGACGGCGAGCCGCCCATCCGCGGCAAGGGCACCATTCTGGTGGTATCCGCCGGAACTTCGGACCTCCCAGTAGCCGCCGAGGCCGCGGGCGTTGCGCGGCACTACGGCAATCCAGTCGAGACGCTGCATGATGTCGGCGTGGCGGGAATCCACCGTCTGCTCGCGTCGTCAGAGCAGCTCCGCAAGGCGCGCGTGTTGATCGTGATCGCGGGGATGGAAGGCGCGCTTCCGTCCGTGGTGGGCGGCATGGTCGACAAGCCGGTGATCGCCGTACCGACCAGCGTCGGCTATGGCGCGTCGTTCGGCGGCGTCGCCGCGCTGCTGGGCATGCTGACGAGCTGTGCGTCGAATGTGTGTGTAGTCAACATCGACAACGGCTTCGGGGCCGCCCATGTCGCGACGCTCATCAACCGCCTCTAGCAAGCCGGCGAAGCGGCCCAGTGCCAAGCGTCCCGCGGCGCGAAGCACGTCGCAGGCGAAGCGGCACGCGGTCTCGCATGCGGCGGCCGGACCGCGAATCCTGCACCTCGACGCATTCTCGGGAATCGCGGGCAACATGCTGCTCGGCGCGCTGCTCGATCTCGGACTTCCCAAGCGAGCACTCGAGGCCGACCTGGCCGGTCTCGATGTTCCGTTCCGGCTCTCCGTGCAGCGCGTCAGGCGCGGCCCGCTCGACGCCAACTACGTCGAGGTGCGACTCCCGCAGTCGCGATCGGGGCAAGGCGGCGCTCCTCGTGCGAGTCGGCACGCGCACGAGCATGCGCATGGCGACGAGCATCACCACCACCCCGGTCGCCACGCGCATTCGCACGATCACGGCCGGACCTATCGCGAGATCCGCCGGCTGATCGCGGGCGCGAAACTGGTACCGATCGTTCGCGACCGCGCGCTCGCGATTTTCGAGGCGCTCGCGACGGCCGAGGCGCGCGTGCACGGCACGGCGGTGGACGACGTGCACTTCCACGAAGTAGGCGCGGTCGATGCGATCGTCGATGTCACCGGCGCTGCCGTTGGTCTGCATCGGCTGGGCATCGAACGCATCACCTGTTCGCCGCTCCCGCTCGGGCACGGCACGATCCATTCGGATCATGGCCTGCTGCCGCTACCGGCGCCGGCGACGCTCGAATTGCTGCGCGGTGTCCCGATCGTTCCCGCTGGCATCGCGTGGGCGCACGCGTGCGACGCGACTAAGTGCTTGATTTTGGCTGCGACGAGGTCGGTGAAATTCCGCGCCGCGCTCAGTTCCAGCGGACGGCGACGCCGGTGACGAAGGCGCCGTCGCCGAAGGGAAGCGGTTCGGTTCGGACCCGGGCGAGGCCGTCGATGCGGCCGTAGCGGGCGCGGGCGGCCTCGGCGAGCGGGGTCGCCGCGGCGGCGTGCGGCTCGGGGCGGGCGAGCACCGCGACCGGGCCGAAGGCGACGTGGCCGCGGGCCGGGGTTCCGGAGTAGTGCGGCACGCCGCCCAGGGGTGCGAGCGCGGCGAGGGCCGACACGCATAGGACGACGGCCAGGCCGGCCGCGAGCGGGGCGGTGCGCATGATGTCCTGCCTCGGGACGAATGGTTTCTGAGTTGCGGGCATTTTGCGCCGCAACATCAGTCTCGGCAACGGGTGTTAACGGCGGGTTTACGGGGCGTGGCGCAAGAGCAACAGTGGCGCGCGATTCGCCCGACGGCGGGGATCCGGCGTGGCGCCCGCGCCGACCGCGGGTCAGCCCGCGAGGTCGCGGAGCCAGTTGCGATGCACCCAGCCGGACTTCGTGGCCGGCCCGATGACCGGTGGCTGACGGGGCTGGCGGACCGGCGCGCGGCGGCGCGGATCGCGCAACGGATCGTGCGGGCGCAGTCCGGCCTGCTGGGCGACGGGGTGAGCGAGATGCGGGTCGATCATGGGCCGGGGTATCGGCTGTATCTTGTCCGGCGGGGCGAGGCGCTGATCGTGCTGCTGTGCGGCGGCGACAAGGGGTCGCAGCGGCGGGACATCGCGCGGGCGAAGCGCATGGCGCGGGAGGTCTGAGATGGAGCTGACGCCGTTCGACGCGGCCAAGCATCTGGAGAGTGTGGAGGATCAGATCGCGCTGATCTCCGACGCGCTGGAGAGCGGCGACCCGGCCTATATCGCGGGCGCGGTCGGCGTGGTGGCGCGGGCGCGGGGCATGAGCGCGCTCGCCCGCGAGTCCGGGGTGACGCGGGAGGCGCTGTACCGCGCGCTGAGCGCGGAGGGCGACCCGCGGCTGAGCACGCTGATCCGGGTGCTGTCGGCGCTGGGGATCAAGCTGACGGCTTCGGCGGCGTGAGGGTGGTGCGGGAACGCGCTCTATTCACCGTCTTTGAGTCGGGCCGTGACGTCCATGCGCTCGTGCAGGATCCGGACGATCTCAGTCGCGCCGTCGTCGTGGGTGCGGTGGAGGATGACGTGGCGACCGGAGCGGAGTTTGCGGTAGCCGGGCCGGATGTCGGCAGCGTCCTGCGCGACGCGCTCGCCGCGGGCGAGGGCGAGGCAGGCGGCGTGCAGGTCTCGAACGTAGGTGTCCGCCTGACTGGCGCCCCAGCGGTCGGCGGTGTAGTCCCAGATCGCATCAAGATCGGCGACGGCGGCCGGACGGAAGACCAGCCGGCGAGTCACGCCCCGCGCGAAGCGCGTTTGGCGGTTTGGAAGGCGTCGAGGTCAAGGTTTTCGGCGGGGCCGCTGGCTTCGCCTTCGGCGAGTGCGTCGCGGAGGGCCTGGAGCTTGAGCTCGTGCTCTTCGAGCAGGCGCAGGCCGGCGCGGACCACCTCGCTGGCGGAGCTGAAGCGGCCGGTGGCGACCTGGGCCACGACGAAGCCGAGGAAGTGGGCGCCGAGGATGATCGAGGTGTTCTTGCTCATGGCGATCGGGTATACCAGAAGATGGTAGCTACGCAACGCCTTGAAGAATTGGAGCTGGCGCAACCTTGGTGTCGGCGGACATAGTGGGTGTACAGCGCGTCACCTGCTCTAAAGCTCTCCGAGGACCAGTCCAGCAAAGAGGAGATGAATATGCCGACTTGGTTGCAAGGCTGGGAAGGAAAAGACGCTGTGTCCGTCGTTATCGCTGGATTTGCCCTAATATTCTCAATATATAGCGCGTTATACGCGCGCAATAATAAGTCACGTGAAGACAATAGAAGTATTAAATCACAGTTAAACGAAATAATACTTAAAATAATTGAAACGCAATCTCAGAGCAATAAAGACTATCAGGACGCCCAGAAAAACAACACAGTTGAACACTGGCAGCTTCAGTCTGCCGCTGTAAGCCAAAAGCTGATCGCTTTGGCAAGATTAGCTATCTATCTTGATAGTCAAAGTAAGTCTCCCGCGTCTGACATTGAGTACGCAACTATCGCGGGTTCGCTTGCCTCTGCCGGTGATCCGACGGCCGAGACTTACTGGAAAAAAGCAATTGAAAGAGCGCCGAACCACCTCTATGAAATTTTCAATAGGCGAGGGTACGCAGACTATCTTTTCACTTTAGGACGACAAAAAGACGGCCGAGATATGTACGTTACTGGCTTAAATATACTAAAAGAAGATACGGATACTGTGAAATACACCGACGGATATACACATCGAATGTGGGGGATCAGCGAGCAAAACTGGGGGTACTCGGCGGAAGCGCAAACACAATTTAGCAAAGCGGAAGAGCGCTTCAGTCAGCTGCAGCGCGCTCACATGCGTGACTTTGCTCTTAGAGACTTAAATTACGTAAGAAATATTCAGGGCGTAGACGTACACGCAGAAATCTACCGGCAATCTGATTCTATCGAGGAGCTAAGAGACGTAAGAAATTCTCACTAAGAATTGCAAGTTCACCCCTGCAACGTCCTCACCTCCAGCTCCCCCTCCAGCCGGGCCTGCATGGCGGCGACGGCGGCGACGGAGGCGGCGGCGGTGGTGAAGTAGGGGATCTTGTCGGAGAGGGCGACGGCGCGGATGTCGCGGCTGTCGGAGAGGGACTGGGCGCCCTCGGTGGTGTTGAACACGAGGGCGACCTCGCCGTTCTTCAGGCGGTCGACGATGTTGGGGCGACCCTCGTAGACCTTGTTGATCAGCTCGGAGGGGGCGCCTTCGGCGGCGAGGAAGGCGGCGGTGCCGCGGGTGGCGACGAGGGTGAAGCCCATGGCGACGAGGGCGCGGGCGGCGGCGGCGAGGGCGGGGGTCTTGTCGGCGTCGCGAACGGAGACGAAGACGAGGCCGGACTGGGGAAGATCCATGCCGGCGCCGAGCTGGCTTTTGGCGAAGGCCATGTCATAGGTTTTGTCGAGGCCCATGACCTCGCCGGTCGAGCGCATCTCGGGGCCGAGTAAAACATCCACACCGGGGAAGCGGTTGAAGGGGAAAACCGCTTCCTTTACAGCGACATGGGCGAGCTTCTTCTGGACCAGCTTGAAGCTGGCGAGGCTTTCGCCGGCCATGACGCGGGCGGCGATCTTGGCCACGGGAATGCCCACGACCTTGGCCACGAAGGGCACGGTGCGCGAGGCCCTGGGGTTTACTTCGAGGACGTAGACCAGGTCATCCTTGATGGCGAATTGGACGTTCATCAGGCCCACGACATTCAGCGCCAG
>JANOEW010000610.1:0-2232 GCA_031413475.1 Amaricoccus sp. | reverse complement strand
CTCACGGCGGACCAGATCCGCTCGATCATCGTTTCCACGGCGAAGCCGTTCCCCGCGGGCTCGACCTGCGACACGACCGCGTGCGGAAGCGGGATCGTCGACGCGCATGCGGCCGTCGTGGCGGCGCAGGCGGCCGGCGGTACGGGCGGCGCGATCGGCGTCGTCGAGTACTACAACGCCGGCTTCGGCCACTATTTCATGACCGCGCAGGCGGACGAGATCGCCGGCCTCGACGCGGGCGCCTACGACTTCGCTTTCGCGCGCACCGGCGCGAGCTTCAACGGTTGGGACGCCCCGCGCCCGGGGACGGTGCCGGTATGCCGCTTCTTCACGCTGACCTTCGCGCCGAAGAGCTCGCACTTCTACACGGCGGACGCCGCGGAATGCGAGGGCCTGAAGGCGAACCCGAACTGGCAGTACGAGAAGATCGCGTTCCACGCCGCCGTACCGCAGGGTGGCGCCTGCTCGGCGGGCACGGTCCCGGTTTACCGGATGTACAACAGCGGTCAAACCGGCGCGCCGAACCACCGCTTCACGACCAGTCTTGGGGTCTACCAGGACTTCACGACAACGAAGAACTGGCTCCCCGAGGGCATCCGCTTCTGCTCGCCGACCTGAGGCGTCGACGCCGCGGGTTCACCAGAGCGCGGTGAGCGTGGGTAGGTGGCGGCGGAAGTCGAACTGCTCGGCCCAGGAGAACCCGCGCTCGCGTTCGGCTGGCGTCGGGTCGTGCCCGCAACCGCTCGACCAGGTCCTCCGGCTCGTCGAACAGGAAGCCCGCGTCGCCGATGTACTCGGCGAGGTCCGGGCGGATCCGCTGCATGCACACGCCGGTGCCGCTCGCCATCGCCTCGATGAGCGCCATGGGCCAACCGACGGTCGCTTCCGCGCGCGACGCCGTGTAGGCGAGCCACGCATGGCGCTTGTACTCGGGCGCCATGGCCTCGGGATCGATCGGCGGCACGAACGTCACGCGGCCGCCGAGCGACCGGTTCAGGTCGCTGAGCGCCCGAGTCTCGTAACCGAGCGCGTACAGGTTGAAGTCGCGCCACGGCACGAGGCGCGACAGCTTCACAAAGTCCCCCATGTTCTTCTTCGGAATCGCGGCACCGACGTTCATCACGGCGGGCCCGTTCGGCCCGCGATCGCGGAAGCGCTGGACATCGATCACGGGCGGGCAGGGAAAGACGCGGTCGGCCGGGAGCCCCGCCGCCACGAGCCGGTCGCGCATGAACGGGAAACAGAGCACGCCGCGGAAGTGCGGCGATCGCGCGGCACGCACGAACATGTTTTCCGTTTCGCGGCTCATCGCGTCCTGCTCCGCGATCTGGTTCCCGAGGACGTCGAACGAGTGCGCACGGACCGTGAACGGGACCTTCAGCATGTTCGCGAGGCCGATCAGGTCTGGCAGCTGCAGCAGGTAGTGGCCGTGCAGGGCGTGCGGCGCGAAGCCCTTGAGGTACTCGAGGACATTGCGTCCGTTTTCCTGTGTGATGACGATGTGCGGCCGGCGCGACCGGTACGGGTAGCTGCCCGCCGCGAACGCGACCAGCTCGATCTCGCAGGTCTCGGCAAGCGCGTCGATCTCGTTCTTGATGTAGGTCTCGGAGACCTGCGGATAGTTCGAGACGAAGATGACGATGCGACGCTTCATCGCGGGCCCTCGATCGGTGGCGGCGGCGCGTGCCGAGCTACGCGCGCCGCTTGCGCGTCGCGACAGGCGAGGTCTTCTCCGCGGGGGACTTTCGCTTCGCGACGGGGGAATTGGCCGCGCCCCCCGCCTTCTTCGTGGCGGGGGGTCTCCCTTTCGCCGTCGCTGCCGGCTTCGCCGGCACCGGTCGCTGGGCGGGCGCGGCCATGGTCGTCGTCGCCCGCTTGCGCGCGGCGGGCGCCGGCGCCGGCGCGGGCGATGGCTCGCGCGCCGTCGTCCGCGCAGGCGTCCGGCGGCCCGTCGTCGTCCTGCGCGTCGTTCCGCCACCGCGGCCGGCCTTCTCGTCGACCAGGGCGATCGCCTGCTCGAGCGTGACCGCGTCGGCACCGTCGCGATCGGGAATCGTCGCGTTCGTGTCGCCGTGCTTGACATAGGGCCCGTAGCGGCCCGCGAAGACCTCGATCGGCTTCCCGTCCTTCGGGTGCTTGCCCAGCACGCGCAGCGCGCCGGGGGCAGCGCGCGCGCGCGCGCCCGGGCCGCGCTCCTTCTTCTCGAACTCGAAGCCGACCTTCCCGTCGGGC
>JANOEW010000609.1:0-6561 GCA_031413475.1 Amaricoccus sp. | reverse complement strand
GTCGATCGAGGCGATCGACGACACGCCGTCGACCATCAGCAGCGCCGGGTGGCCGGCCGCGTCCATCGCCCGGCGGATCGCGGCCACGTCCGAACGCACGCCGGTCGCGGTCTCGTTGTGGGTGACGAGCGCCGCCTTGATTGTGTGCCCGGTGTCAGCGCGCAGCTCAGCCTCGAAGGCCGCCGCCGGCGCGCCGGCGCCCCAGGCCGCGGTCAGAACCTGCACATCGAGCCCGAGGCGCTGGCACATGTCGATCCAGCGCGCCGAGAACATGCCGTGGCGGCAGGCGAGCACCTTGTCGCCGGGCGACAGCGTGTTGGCGAGCGCCGCCTCCCAGCCGGCGGTGCCGGTGGCGGGAAAGACGATGACCTCGCCCGCCTTGGTCTTCAGCACCTCTTTCAGACCGGAGAACAGCGGCCGGAACATCTTGCCGAACCCCGCCGAGCGGTGGTCGACCGTCGGCACGTTCACCGCGTGGCGCAGGCGTTCCGGGATGTTGGTCGGGCCGGGGATGAACACCGGGTTCTGGCTGGACATGTGCGTTTCCTCCTCGTTCTTGAATGCAGGCATACCACCGCGCGAACGCGGTCACAATTTTTTTGGAATATTTTTTCATCCTGATGAAGACGGATAGATAATATTGAACTTAAAGGATTAATCATTTTTCATCTTCCGAAAGAGTTGGCTGAGTGTCTCGACCAGAACCTCGCCCGAGTCTAGATGGTTGCCAGAAATCCAAGGGAGCCGAGCATGGACACCGCGCTGAAACGTTCTCGCGGACGTCCCCGCGCCTTCAATCCGAACCCCGACGCGACGACCATCCGGTCGCTCGACCGCGCGCTGGCCATCCTCAAGGTGCTGGCGTCCGGCGAGGGCATGTCGCTGACCGAGCTCGCCGAGGCCGCGCGCCAGGCCCCGGCCACGGTCTACCGCGTGCTCTCGACCTTCGCCGCCCACGGCATGGTCGAGTTCCAGCCGGCCCAGCAGCTCTGGGCGGTCGGCCCGGAGGCGTTCCGCATCGGCAGCGCGTTCCTGGTGCGCACCAACCTCGTCGAGCAGGCTCGCGGCGTGATGCGCGAGCTGATGGCCGAGACCGGCGAGACCGCCAACCTCGCCATCGCCGACGGGCCGCAGGTGGTTTTCCTCAGCCAGGTCGAGACCCACGAGCCGATCCGGGCCTTCTTTCGCCCCGGGGCCCGCGGCCCGATCCATGCGAGCGGCATCGGCAAGGCGCTGCTCGCCTTCGCGCCGCCCGAGCGCCTCGACCGGCTGGTTCGCGACATGCGGCTGACCGCCTTCACCCCGCGCACCCTCATCGGCTGGGACGCGCTGCACGCCGAGCTGGCGCGGATCCGCGCCCGCGGCTGGGCGATGGACGACGAGGAGCACACCACCGGCATGCGCTGCATCGCGGCGCCGGTGTTCAACGAGCACCGCGAGGCGATCGCCGGCGTCTCGGTCTCCGGTCCGACCGGACGCGTGACCCGCGACCGCGGCCCCGGCTACGGCGCGCTGGTCCGCGCCACCGCGGACCGTATCACCCGCGCGATCGGCGGCGAGCCGCCGGCCGACAAACCGTGAGAACTCCACCGTATGAGACCCCCGGCCACGCCGGTGTCCGAGGTCACTCGAGGTCGAGGTAGTTCGCCTGCTGGAACCGCGGCGTGCACAGGCAGTGGAAGGCCAGCGTCTCCGCCCCGCGATTGGCGATGCGCTGCGGCACGCCCGGCGGGATCACCACCCGGTCGCCCGGTCCGACCTCGGCCGCGACCCCGCCCACCTCGACGCGGCCCCGGCCCCGCAGGACGACGTATACCTCGAGCGTGCCGGTCACCGCGTGAAGCCGCGTCGTCACTCCCGGCGCCACCTCGGCGAGCGCCAGCGAGAGCGCCGGGCAGGCCGGGTCGTTCAGGATCTCGGTGATCAGGCAGCGCTCCGCGGTCGCAAACGGCGGCGGCGGCGGGCCAGGCAGCAGCCAGTCGGGCATCGCGAACCTCGCAGCGAGCGCGGCGGAACCAAGGCGGAACCGTCGTTCAGTTGACAGGGGCGCCCGCCGCGTGCAAGCGCTTCGGGGCCGCCGAGACCTCAAAATGACCGCCGATCTGATCCTGACCAACGCGCTGATCGTCACCGCCGACGCCGACGGCAGCGTCGTTCGCGACGGCGCGCTCGAGGTCACGGGCGGCCGCATCGTCCGCCTTGGGCCCGCCGCCGCGATCGGCGCCGACGCGCGGGAGGTGATCGACGCGACCGGCCTGCTGCTCGCCCCCGGCCTGGTCAACACCCACTGCCACGCCGGCTGCAGCCTGTTTCGCGGGCTGGTCGAGGATCTCGAGCTCGAGCCCTGGCTCCAGCAGATCTGGAAGGCCGAAGCCGCGATCCTGACCACGCCCGCGACCGCCCGGCTCGGCGCTACGCTCGGTCTCGCGGAGCTGCTGCTCGGCGGCGTCACCACGGTGCTCGACATGTACTGGCGGCCGCGCGAGACGGTGGCCGCCGCCCGCGCCCTGGGAATGCGGATCGCCACCGGGCCGATCTTCTTCGACGCCCCCGGGGTCGACGACCAGACCCCCGGCGAGCGGCTGCGCGGGGCCGAGCGCTTCATCGCCGATTTCGCCGGGGCCGAGGACGTGCTGCTCGCCGTCCAGCCGCACGGCGCCTACACCGTCGGGCCGGAGCTGCTGCGCGCCTCATGGCGGCTCGCCGCCGAGGCCGGCGCGATCTGGCACACCCACGCCGCCGAGACCCGCGCCGAGCAGGCGGACGTCACCGCCCGCTACGGCCGCTCGATCGTGCGCCACCTCGACCACCACGGCCTGCTGGACGAACGCAGCGTGCTCGCGCATGGCGTCTGGCTCGACGACGGGGAGATCGACATCCTCGCGCGGACCGGCGCCGCGGTGTCGCACAACCCGGTCTCGAACCTGAAACTCGCCTCCGGCATCGCGCGCGTCCCCGACCTGCTCGCGGCCGGCGTGCGTGTCGCCCTCGGCACCGACGGCGCGACCTCGGGCAACGACGTCGACCTCTGGCTGGCGCTGCGCCTCGCCGCCACGCTGCACAAGGGCGCGACGCTGCGCGCCGACGCGGTCCCCACCGCCCAGGCCTTTCGCATGGTGACCCGCGACGCCGCCGCGGCGCTCGGGGCGGCCGACCGGCTCGGGTCGCTGGAGCCGGGCAAGCTGGCCGATCTGATCGCGATCGACCTGCGCCGCCCTCACGCCACGCCGCTGTTCGACCCGTTGACCCATCTGGTCTATTCGGCGTCCCGCGCGGACGTGCGCCACGTCTTCGTCGGCGGCCGGCAGGTGGTCAAGGACGGCGCGCTGACCCGCGTCGCGATCGCCGACACGCTGGCCGAGGTCGCCGCGCTGACGCCCCGCATCGCCGCGAGCGTGGCGTGACCCCGTTCGCGCAGCGGGTGGCCGCCGCCCGGGCTTCGCTGGCCACGCGCGTCGGCGAGCCGGTCGAGATCGGGCTGATCCTCGGCTCCGGCCTCGGCGCCCTCGCCGAGCGCGTCGAGGGGCCGACCGTCATTCCCGCCGACGAGATCGACGGCCTCGCGGTCTCCACCGCGCCCGGCCACGCCGGCCGGCTGGTGATCGGCGCCCTGCGCGGCCGCCGCGTCGCGCTGATGCAGGGCCGGCTGCACCTCTACGAGGGCTGGTCGGCGCAGGACGTGGTGCTGCCGGTCTATCTCATGAAGGCGCTCGGCGCGCTGCGCCTCGTCGTCACCAACGCCGCCGGCGCGCTCAGCCCGGACCTCGCGCCCGGCGGCGTCATGCTGATCGAGGACCACCTAAACTTCACCGGCGCCAACCCGCTGACCGGCCCCAACGACGACCGTCTCGGCCTGCGCTTTCCCGACATGAGCCGCGCCTACGACCCCGACCTGCGCGCCCGCGCAGTCGCGGCCGCCGAGGCCGCGCGGCTCCGCCTCGCTCGCGGGATCTACGCCGGGATCGCCGGGCCTTCGCTCGAGACCTCCGCCGAGCGCCGCTGGCTGCGCGCCGCCGGCGCCGACGCGGTCGGCATGTCGACCGTGCTCGAAGTGATCGCCGCGCGCCACGCCGGCCTGTCCGTGCTCGGCCTGTCGGCGATCACCAACGCCGCCACCGGTGGCCCGGAGCAGGCGCCCGACACCATCGAGGCGGTGTTGAAAACCGCCGCGTCCGCCGGCGAGACCATCGCGGCGCTGCTCGACCGCCTTCTGCCGGGACTGTGATCGGCCGCACGCGCGCTGTCGCCTCGCCGGCCGGTGCAAGGCATATCGCGCGCGGCCGCGGAGGATTAACGTTCCGTCCGGGGACGAAACAATGATTGTCATCAAACTCGTGGCCTCGACCGTCGCCGCGGCGTTCTTCGCCGTCGCGCCTGCGATGGCCGAAACCGTCGTCGAGAAGATCGCCGGAAATCCGGAGCTGTCCACTCTCACCAGCGCGATCGAGGCCGCCGGCCTGACTGGAGAGCTCACCTCGGCCAAGCTCGTCACCGTTTTCGCGCCGAACAACGCCGCCTTCGAGGCGCTACCCGCCGGCGTGTTCGAGGAGCTGCAGGCCGACCCGGCCAAGCTCAAGGACGTGCTGCTCTACCACGTCGTGGACGGCGCCATCGCCTCGGACACGCTCTCGGGCGCAATCGTCGGCATGACCGCGCTGAACGGCAAGCCGCTGAAGGACGTGCTCAAGGACAGCGCCGTTGTCGTCGCCGACGAGCGCGCCACCAACGGCATCGTGCACATCATCAACGAAGTGCTGCTCGCCCGCGAGTGAACCCGCGCCGTTGAACGCGTCGGGCCGCGGATCGCCCCCCGGCCCGACTTCTCAATGCACCGTCGCGGCCTTGGCCGCGGCTGCGCCGGTAACGATATCCAGCCCGTCCGGTCCCGCCGTCACCGGGATCGTCGCGCCGTCGAGCACCGTGCCGGACAGGAGCTTCTCCGCCAGCGGATCCTGCAGCGCCTTCTGGATCACCCGTTTCAGCGGTCGCGCGCCGTAGACCGGATCGTAGCCGCGGTCGGCGAGCCAGGTCCGCGCGGCCGCGTCGACCTTCAGCGCGATGTTGCGCGGCGCCAGCCGCTTCTCGAGCAGCCCGAGCTGGATGTCGACGATCCCGTCCATGTTCGCCCGGCTCAGCCGGTCGAACAGCACGATCTCGTCGAGCCGGTTCAGGAACTCCGGCCGGAAATGCGCCCGCACCGCGGCCATCACCTGGTCGCGCGCCGCCTCGGCGTCGACCCCGTCCGGCAGCGCCGACAGCGCTTGCGAGCCGAGGTTCGAGGTCAGCACGATCAGAGTGTTCTTGAAGTCGACCACGCGCCCCTGGCCGTCGGTCAGCCGCCCGTCGTCCAAAACCTGCAACAGCACGTTGAACACGTCCGGATGCGCCTTCTCGACCTCGTCGAACAGCAGCACCTGGTAGGGCCGCCGCCGCACGGCCTCGGTCAGCACCCCGCCTTCGTCGTAACCGACATAGCCCGGCGGCGCGCCGATCAGCCGAGCGACCGAGTGCTTCTCCATGAACTCGCTCATGTCGATGCGCACCATCGCCTGGTCGTCGTCGAACAGGAACGCCGCCAGCGCCTTGGTCAGCTCGGTCTTGCCGACGCCGGTCGGGCCGAGGAACAGGAAGCTGCCGAGCGGCCTGTTCGGATCATTGAGCCCGGCCCTCGCGCGGCGCACCGCGTTCGACACCGCCTTCACCGCCTCGAACTGGCCGATAACCCGCTTGCCCAGCCCCTCCTCCATGCGCAGCAGCTTGTCGCGCTCACCCTCCAGCATCCGGTCCACCGGGATGCCGGTCCAGCGCTCGACCACCTGCGCGATCTGCTCGGGCGTCACCGCTTCCTCGACCATCACGTCGGTGCCGGCGCGCTCGGCCTCCTCCAGCCGCTTCTCCAGCCCCGGAATGACGCCATACGCCAGCTCGCCCGCCTTCGCGAGGTTGCCCTGCCGCTTCGCGGTCTCGAGCTCCGCCCGCGCCGCGTCGAGCTGTTCCTTGATCTCGGCGGCGCCCTTGAGCTTGTTGCGCTCCGCCTGCCAGCGCGCGGTCATCTCTGCCGAGCGCTCCTCGAGCCCGCCCAGCTCCTTGGCCAGCTTCGCCAACCGGTCCTGCGACGCCGCGTCCTTCTCGGTCTTCAGCGCCTCGGCCTCGATCTGCTTCTGCAGGATCTCGCGATCGAGCGCGTCGAGTTCCTCGGGTTTCGAGTCCACCTGCATCCGCAGCCGCGAGGCCGCCTCGTCCATCAGGTCGATCGCCTTGTCCGGCAAGAACCGGTCCGCGATATACCGATGCGACAGCGTCGCTGCGGCGACCAGCGCGCTGTCGGTGATCCGCACGCCGTGGTGGACCTCGTATTTCTCCTTGATCCCGCGCAGGATCGAGATGGTGTCCTCCACAGTCGGCTCGCTGACGAACACCGGCTGGAATCGCCGCGCCAGCGCCGCGTCCTTCTCGATATGCTTGCGGTACTCGTCGAGCGTCGTGGCGCCCACGCAATGCAACTCGCCCCGCGCCAGCGCCGGTTTGAGCATGTTTGAGGCGTCCATCGCGCCTTCGGCC
>JANOEW010000608.1:0-2224 GCA_031413475.1 Amaricoccus sp. | reverse complement strand
GGCGGCCGGATTTCTTGCCGTCCGTGACCCTGACCCACGCGCCTTTCACGGCTTCGACCTTGAGCGATTGGGCGTAGCCGATCCGCGTGACCGGGGTGGCGAGCATGGTGGGTTCGGCGAGCAGTGCGGTTTCGACGCGCTTGGTGAACGCGGCGCCGCCGGGAGCGAAGGCCGCGGGCAGCAGCGTGACGGTGGCCAGCGAGGTCGCGAACCAGCTGCAGAATTTGGCATTCATTTGGTTTTGAGGGAAAGGATCGGCTGCCAGTCGGCGGGCGGTGGATGGACGGCGAGTTCGCGGGCGTCGGCAAGCAGGTGGGCGGTCATTTCATCGTCGGGCGCCAGCGCGGCGGCGCGGGCGAGTGCCGCCGCAGCCTCGGCGAATCGCCGCGCGGTGTAAAGCGCATGACCTTCGCCGTAGACGGCCAGAAAGGCCTGCTTGGCGGGGGTCAGACTGGAGGGTTCACCGACCAGTTCGAACACCTGGACGGCGGTCTGTTTGCCCTTCACGCGGAGCGCGGTGAGCGGACGCAGCACGAGGTGGTCGCGCACGCGGGCGGCGGTGGCTTCGCCTAGCAGGATGCTCGTGCAGAATTCCTTGTTCGCGCCCTCGAGCCGAGAGGCGAGGTTCACGGCGTCTCCGAGCACGGTGTAATTCTTCTTTCGCTCGGAACCGAGGTTGCCGACGGTCATCGTCCCGGTGTTCACACCGATGCGCATGTGCAGCGTGCGGCCGTGGGTGACGGCGAGCTTGGCGTTGCGGGCGACGAGGACTTTTTGTGCGGCGAGCGCGGCGCGGCAGGCGGCGAGGGCGTGGTCGGGCTGGTCCTGCGGCGCGCCGAAGACGGCCATGACGGCGTCGCCGATATACTTGTCGATGTACGCGCCGTACTCCATCAGGCAGTCACTCGTCTCCTGCAGGTAGCCGTTGATCAGCTCGAGCAGTTCGTCGGGCGTGACCTGTTCGGAGAGGTCGGTGAACCCGGCGAGATCGCAGAAGAAGACCGTGGCCTCGCGCTTTTCTCCGGCGAGCCGGATCGAGTTGGGATCACGCACGAGGCGTTCAACGACCTCCGGGGCCACGTAGCAGCCGAACATCGCCTGCACCTCGTGGCGGCGGCGGCGTTCGGCCCAGAATTTCTCCGTCACCGCGCCGATCAGGCCGAGCCCGGCCGCGACGACCGGAGTCGCGGGCGCAAGGAACCAGCCGTACGACAGGCCGGCGTAGGCGGCGCCGATGACGCCGCCGACCAGACCGACCGCGACCAGGACCGGAACGAGTACCCCGGAGCGGCGCATCGCCAGCAGCGCCAGAGCGCCGACGCCCGCGAGCGCGAGCAGTGGCGCGACGAATCCGGGCAGGCGGCGGATGAAGCCGTCACCCGCCAGATTGGTCCACGCGGTCCAGTGGACGAGCACGCCGGGTTCCAGTTTGCCGATCGCAAAAGGCTTCTGGTCGAAGGTGCCGGCGGCGTTGGCGCCCACGAAGACCGTTCGACCGCGGACGGCCTCGAACGCCTCTCCGCGCAGCGGAGGCTCGGCCGCGAGGGCGGTGACCAGGCCGGCGGGGCTGTAGTTGCCATCTGGAGACGACTCGGCGAGCCGGCCGACGGTCGGCAGTCCGGCGAGGACGAAACTTGCCGCCGAAACCACCGGCACCCGGGGTCCCAGGGCGCGGACCTGTTCGAGTCCGCCGTGCCAGCGCAGCAGAGCGTCGTCCGGAGCGGTCTGCGCGGGGAGGGCGGCGGCGGCGAGCGAGTCCGTGACGCGGTAGCCGCGGATCACGCCGTCCGGATCGGGCACGGCATCGGCGTTGCCGGTGCGGGCGGACTTGAACACCGCGGCGTGGGCGGCGACGAAGGCTTCGTCCCAGAACGCCGGCATCTGCCGGCGGGTGCGGGCGAGGACGACCGAGGGCACGCCGGCGGCGAGCGCGCCGAGCAGCCGGTCCTGTTCAATGGCGGCCGAGTGGTCAAGAAACACGAAATCGACAACGATCTTCGCCGCCCCGGCGCGATGGAGTCCGGCGATCAGCGCGGCGAACACGCCGCGGGGCGGCGGCCACGTCACCCCGAGGCCGTTTTGGCTCAGCGCGGTGAGCGTGGCGTCGTCCATCAGTACGAGAGCAGAGCCGTCCGGCGGCGCGCTGAGGCGTAGCGGCCGTCGACTCGCCGCGTCGAAGAAGGCGCGATCGAGGGCATATCGGACCGGCAGCGCGTGAAACAGC
>JANOEW010000607.1:0-1869 GCA_031413475.1 Amaricoccus sp. | reverse complement strand
CCTGCCCGGATCGCGCCGCCAGGCGCGACGCTCGTCCATCTCGCCCCGCTGCCGGTGGCGGCGCTGCGCCTCGGCGTGGCCGAGGTCGAGGCGCTGCAGGCGCGCGGCCTCGCTCGCATAGCCGATCTCGCGCAACGGCCGCGCGCGTCGCTCGCCCGCCGGGTCGGCCCGGGCGTGCTCCTGCGCCTCGACCAGGCGCTCGGCCACACCCCCGAGCCGGTGGCGCCCGACCGCCCCGCACCGATTTTCGCGCTGCGCCTGACCCTGCCCGAGCCGATCGGCCACGAGGCCGACGTGCTCGCCGGCCTCGACCGCCTGCTCGGCCCGCTCTGCGCCCGGCTGCGCGCCGGCGGCCTCGGCGCGCGGCGGGTACGGCTGACGCTGATCCGGGTCGACCGCGGCGCCCAGGCGATCGAAGTCGGCCTCGCCCGCGCCGCCGACGCGCCCGAGGCGATCCGCCCGCTGCTCGCGCTGAAGACGGCCGAGATCGACGCGGGCTTCGGCATCGAGGCGCTGCGGCTCGAGGCGCTCAGCGTCGAACCCCTGACCGCGCGCCAGCACCGCGGCCAGCTCGCGGTTTCGGCGGCGGCGCGCCAGGCCCCCGCCAGCGACGCCGAGGCGCTCGCCGACCTGATCGGCCGGCTCGGCGCCCGGCTGGGGCTCGAGGCGCTGACCCGGCTGCACCCCGCCGACAGCCACATCCCGGAAAAGGCCGCGACGGTGATGGCCGCCGGGTTCTCCCCGCCCGCCGCCGCCTGGCCGCCGCCCGCGGCGCCGCGGCCGATCCTGATCTTTCGCCCCGAGCCGATCCGGCCGCAGGACGCCGCGACCCCGCCGGCCAGCTTCGTCTGGCGCCGCCGCCCCCGCCGCCGCACCGCCGCCTTCGGCCCCGAGCGCATCGCCCCGGAATGGTGGCTCGACGACCCCGCCTGGCGCTCCGGCCCGCGCGACTACTGGCGCGTCGAGACCGACGCGGGCGACCGCCTCTGGCTCTACGAGGCCCGCGGCGCCGAAACCGCCGGCGGCTGGTTCGCTCATGGACTCTTCGCGTGACCCCCCGCCCCGCGGCCCCGGCCCGACCGGACTCCGCCGGCCACGCCGCGGCGGCAGGGCCGGCGGCCCCGAGGATTTCATACTGGTTTGCTAACCTGGAGAGCAGGCGCCGCGGGCCCGCAGGCCCGCGGCAGGAAAAAGACTCGCGCGCACCGCGCGCTCAGTATGGCGGCAAAGGTCGCCACGCGGCGCCAGCCGCGCCTTCGCCCGGCGCGGCGGCGGCTTCACGAAGCGTTAACGGTCCGGTTTCCATTAAAGATCAACAGCCTGACCCCGCTTGTACGCTGCAAGCCCGCCTCAGCTCACGTTCGGCCCGCGCAAGATACGGATCGTCTCGCGCACGCGGCGCCACTGCTCGGCCTCGGCGCGAGCGCCCCGCGCCGCGCAGTCGCGCGCCTTCTGGGCGGCCTCGTATTCCGCCCGGTCGCCGCTCGCGGCATAGAGCCGCCGGGCGTAGTCGTCGATCTCAACCGTGGCCTGCATCGTCATCCTCCTTCACGGTCGCGTGGGCATGCAATCTAACGCGATTCGTCCCCGCGGCGCGACCGCGACCGGGCGCCTGAGCCGCCATGGCCTTCGCCGAACTCTGCGCCACTTCGAACTTCACCTTTCTGACCGGCGGCAGCCACCCGCAGGACTACGCCCGCCGCGCCGCCGAACTCGGCCTGCCCGCCTTCGCCATCGCCGACCGCAACTCGGTCGCCGGCATCGTGCGCGCCCACCTCGAGGCCCGCGAGATCGCCCGCGAGGGCGGCCCCGCCTCCCGCCTCCTGCCCGCCGCCCGGCTGCGCCTGACCGACGCGACCGAGCTCACCG
>JANOEW010000606.1:0-2261 GCA_031413475.1 Amaricoccus sp. | reverse complement strand
CGATGATGCGGTCGCGCTCGTCCTGCAGCGCGGTGACGTTCTCGCCCTTGGTGCGCATGGTGTTGATCTTGGCGTTCACGTCCTGGACCGCGTAGAGCGCGTCGTTGACCCGCGCCGTCTGGCGGGCGATCTCGGCGTCCGCCTCGGTGCGCAGGCGGACGTTCTCGTCGGCCACGGCGGCGACCGACTGGGCGAGGAGCCGCGCCGAGGTGACCGCGTCGGCGAGCTGGGTCGGCGATTGCGGCACCGCGACCGCGGCCATGAGCCTTGTCTCGAGCTCGGTCGCGCGGGTGGCCAGCGCCCCGGTCGCGCCCGGCTCGCCGAGCGCGCCGATCAGCCGCTCGTGAGTCGCGGCCGCGACGCCGGCCGCGCCGAGGGCCGCGTCCATGCCGCGGCGCTCGGCGGTGACGAAGGCGTTTTCGGTGCGCGCGGTGCCGGTGACACGCACCCCGGAGCCGTAACCGCCGAGCGCGAGCGACGAAAGCTCGGTCACCCGCCGGCCAAAGCCCGGCGTCATCGCGTTCGACACGTTGTTCGAGATCGTCTCGGCCAGCCGCGCCGAAGCCGCCAGGCCGGACGCGGCGTTGTTGAGGGCGCCGGAAATGCTCATGGCCTAGTCCCTTCCCTCCCGTCTCAACGCTTGAGGTTGGTGGTTTCCTGCAGCATCTCGTCGACCGTCTGGATGATCTTGGCGTTCGACGAGTAGGCGCGCTGGGTCTGGATCAACTGCGTCAGCTCGTTGGCGATGTCGGTGGTCGATTGCTCACGGGCGAAACCCTGAATGCCGCCGGTCGGCCCGGAGCCCGCGTCCCAGAGGAACATTGATCCCGACTGGCTGGACAGCGCGAAGGTCTGGTTGTCGAGCACGCGCAGCCCGTTGAAGTTCGGCACGTCGACCACGGGGATCTGGTAGATCACCCGGCTGAACCCGGTGGAGTAGCTCGCCTTCATCAGGCCGTTTTCGTCGATCGTCACGCCGGTGAACGTGCCCGCGGCCGAACCATCCTTGGTCACCCCCACCGGCGAGAAGGTCGACGAGAGCTGGCTGAGGTGCTGCGGCCCGCCCGGTACCGTCGAGCCGATGGCGATCGCGATCGGCTGGTTGCCGAGGTCGAGCGCGATCTCGCCGGTCGCCGCGGCGTAGGCCGAGGTCAGCGGCGCGGTCGGCGCGACGGTCTGGGTGACCGAAGCCAGCGCGCCCGCGGTCGGCGGCGTGTCGCTGAACACGAGCTCGTATGTACCGCCCGACAGCCCGGATGCCTGGTCGGTGATGGTCATGGTCCAGGTATTGGTCTGCGGGAACCCGACCGCCGGGACGGTGGGGGTGAAGGCCAGCGCCAGCGTCTGCGAGGCGCCGAGGTTGTCGAAATACTCGACGTTGACCGGCAGCATCGTGCCCGCCGAGCCGGCCTGGGTCTCGGTCGCCGGCAGGTTGGCCTTGAGCGTGACGGTCGAGGTCGGTAGCGCCGCGAAGGAGGCGCGGTTGATCTGCACCGGCGACAGCCCGGCGGCGCTGTCGCGCGACTGCGGCGGAATGGCGCCGTTGAGATCGGCCGGCCATCCGAGCAGGACCATGCCCGAAGGCGTGCGCAGGTAACCGCTGGCGTCGGGCTGGAACGAGCCGGTGGACGTCAGCAGGAAGTCCTGCTCGCTCGGGATCGGCCCGATGGTGTTGAGCGAGGCGAGCGACGTGACCGGCAGCATGCCGCGCCCGGTGACCGCGAGGTCGGTGGAGTTCGCCGTCGCGGTCAGCGCCCCCTTGGCGTCGATGTCCCAGATTGCGTTTGTCTTGACCCCGCCGGCGGTGAACCAGCGCCCGCCGCCCGCGGTGTAGGGCGATCGGCTGTCGCTGACCGCCATCGAGGCGAAGTCGACGTCCGCGCGCTTGTAGCCGTAGGTCTGGGAGTTGGCGATGTTGTCGGAGATGGTGGCGAGCTTGTTCGCGTTCGCGTTGAGGCCGGAGACGCCGGCGTTCATCGACGAGGAGATACCCATGCTCTGTCCTTTTTCCGGAGGGGTCGGTCGTGGGGTCGGGACCTTGCCGCGCACTGTTCGGCGGTGGGGCTTAAAATCCCGCTAACGGCCTCCCCGCCCGGTTCTCACCCGCCGAACCGGCGCAGGAGGGTGATCTCGACCCGGCGATTGCGCGACGCGTCGGCCGTGGCGGTCGAGGGGCTGCGGTCGGCCTTGCCGGTGACCCGGGCGAGCCGCGCGTCGGCCACCCCGGCCGCCACCAGCAGCCCGCGGGCCAGCTGCGCGCG
>JANOEW010000605.1:0-6155 GCA_031413475.1 Amaricoccus sp. | reverse complement strand
CACCGACGCTCTTGACCGCGGGCGTCGCAATCAACAATGAAGGAAAGCCCCGCAGGCCCACCATCGAGGTGGCCGGATGTTCATGGAACGACCGGCCGGATGCTCGTGGAACAAGTGGCCGGATGCCGTGGAATGCGCACTTCTGGCTCGGTCTTCTCGTCTGCAGCGCGCTTGTTGCGCGCGCTGCGGCGCGGATACGCGCCCGGCCGCAGCCGACGACCCTGGCGCTTGGCTGCGCCCTTGCCGCCATCGCCGTCATGCTGACCGTCGTGGGGCTCCATGCCGGCCCGGAAGCCGGGCCAACACCTATCGTCGCCCAGAATCGCAGCTTGGTCGCGGCCTGGGTCGCGGCGACCGGCGCAACGCTCTCGCTCAGCGCCGCGGCGATCCTCGCGGCGAGGGAAACGGGTAGGCGACCTGCGATGATCGCACCTGCGGCCCTTGTTCTGGCGAGCGTCGCTAATCTTCTTAGCTTCTAGGCGGAGCGCACAGCGTGCCCGTTTCGGCGCAGGACAGGGCCAAGCGATCGCCGCCGGGTCGGATCGCCGCCGTTTCGATCTGCGCCCTCATCGCGTGGCTTGCCCCGCCGGCGGCGTGCGAGAACGGAACCTACGGGGCCGATTGGCTGCAGGTGCGCGGGATCGACAAGGCGGACGTCCGTTCCCGCCCGTCCGGCGGCGGTGCGCTGGTCGCGCGGCTGCCAGACGGCGCCGCGCTCCGTAACAAGGGCTGCGCCGGCAGCGGGAGCCTGCGCTGGTGCCAGGTCGAGACGCCGGACGGCGACATCGCCGGGTGGATCTACGCGCGCTTCCTGAGCCGCGTAGCCGGCCCTGAGAATTGAAATCTCCGGCGTGAATAGCGGGAGCCGCAGCACATTGCTCATGTGGCCGCTACTCACCTAGTTTGCATCGCAATTAGCCCCTCTGGCAACTGTATCTGCTGCATCTTCGATCCACCCGTTCCCGTGCCGTCAGGAGTGTCGTCGCGTCGGAAACCATCCGGTTTGCGCAAGCTCTGTGGTTCGCTCGCGCTGACATTCGCGCGCTTCGTCTTGCGTATTCGGGATAGCCCGCCCCGTCCTGAGTGCTAGGCTCGCCGTGTCGCATCCGGGAGGTCCACTAGTTGCGCAGCATAGCCGCCGCACCGCTTCTGACTGTCCGCCGTGCGTGCCTCGTCGCTTGCCGCGGCGTCTCGCTTTTCGCCATGCTTGCCTTCGCACCGTCGGCGCTTGCCGACGCGGCGCAGCCAAGCGCCCCGCCGACCGGGGAGATCCCCCAGGCTCCCCGTCTGCGCGCCCTGGACTTCGACCCTTTCGCCGAGGCCATCGCGGGGCTGACCGCGGAGCGCGAGGCCGAGATCCACGCGCTCGTCTCGACCGCCGACCTCGCCATGCTTCAGGAGTCGATGTGGGACGGCAGCCTCACTTCTGTGGATCTCACCACCTTTTATCTCGCGCGCATCGCGCGTCACGACGACAGGCTGCGCGCCTTCCTCGACCTAAACCCCGACGCTCTCGCCGAGGCGCAGGCGGCGGACGCGGCATTCGTCGACGGACAGGTGCGTGGGCCGCTGCAGGGTATCCCCGTCGCGCTCAAGGATAACATCGAGACCGCGGGGCCAATGCGCACCACAGCGAACGCCGCGATCCTTCTCGACAACGTCGCGGCGGTGGATGCCGAGGTCGTGACGCGCCTGCGCGCCGCGGGGGCGGTGATCCTCGGCAAGACGAGCCTCTCCGAGTTCGCGGGCGCTGTTCAGTTCGGCGCGCCGCTCGGCGGGGCGGGGGCGGTCGGCGGACAGGGCATGAACCCGCACGGGCCCTTTCCGACCTACGGCTCCTCATCGGGCTCGGCGATCGCCGTCGCGGCGCTGTTGACCCATGTCGCGGTCGGGACCGAGACCTCCGGCTCGCTCATCGCCCCGGCGACGGCCAACGGCGTCGTCGCGCTGAAGCCGACCTTGGGGCGGGCGCCGGCCAAGGGGATCATCCCCTTGATCTCCCGCAGCGACACAGCCGGGCCGATCGGCCGCACGGTCGCCGATGCGGCGGCGCTCCTGTCGGTGCTCGACGGCAGCGGGGCGAAGCACGGCGACGGCTTCACGCTCTCGTCCCTCGACGGGGTGACGGTAGGGCTCCTCACGGCCGACATCGCGGGAGACCGCAACTATTCCGGGCTGCTCCCGCGCGTCACCGCGGCGCTAACCGCGCTCGGCGCCCGGATACGCCCGGCGGAACTCGTTGACCCGACCGGGCAGGTCCCCGATCTCGTGGCGATGATCGGCACGGGGATGCGCTACGAGGTTGCGCCGTACATCGCCGCGCGTCACCCCGAGATTGCCTCGCTGCAGGATCTGATCGCGTGGAACGGGGCCGAGCCGGTCACGCGAGCCCCCTTCGGTCAGGACTTCCTCGTGGCGCTGGCGCGGATGACCGACGGCCTGAGCGTCGCCGATCACGCGCGGCTGGGCGAAGACCTCGCGGCAGCCGCCACCGCAGCGCTGGACCGCGCCTTCGCCGCGTCCGGGGCCGAGGTTCTGGTCAGCACCTACAGCCTGCACGCACCCTTTTACGCCACCGCCGGATGGCCGGCCGCAACCGTGCCGATGGGGCTCAACGACGCGGGCTGGCCGATGGGGGCGACGCTCGTCGGCAGAAAGGGCGACGATGCCCGGCTGCTGGCCTTCGCATGGGCGCTCGAGCGCGGCACACAGCTGCGCGTCACGCCAGCACTGACCGACGACCCATGACGGCGCCTGGTCCGATGCCGGCGCGCCCCGCGGCAGTCTCGAACAGGGACGCGCCATGGACCTGATGGCGCTTGTCCGTTCGATCGAGGAACTGCTCTATGAGATTGCCTCATGGGTCCTCTTCTTTCCGCTGACGCTCTGGTATTGCGTTCGGCGCCCGATCCGGATGATGCGATATGCCGCTTCCGAAATCACCGACAAGACCGAGCATCGCTTTGCCGAGGCCCTCAGCCCGCCGATCCTCTTGGTTCTGACACTTGGCCTGTTGCACCTCCTCGAACCGCCCCCGTCAAAGGAACTCGCCGGAGCCATGGCCTGGCTGTTCGAAGACGATCGCAACCTGCTGACCTTCCGTGCCGGCGTCTTCGGCCTCCTGCCCCTCGTCTGTGCGACGATGGACCTTCGCAGAAAGGGCACATCGCTGACGCGGGAGACGCTCCGGCCAGCCTTCTACAGCCACTGCTATCTCGCCACCCCCTTCGTCCTTGCGGTCGAACTCGCCCTGATCATCGCACCACTGCCGATGTCCGGCGTCGCCGTGATCACCCTGATAGCCAGTGCGGTAACCTGGTACGTCTGCACGCTGGCGGTCTGGCTGAAGCGCGAGACCGGCCTCGGCATGGCACAGGCCCTTGCCAGGGCAGCGGCCACCCTCATTGCATTCATCATCGTCCTGTTTGTCGTTTCCTCCGCGGTGGCCGTGTTGTACTTAAGTTGATGCGGTGGCGACGCTGCGTCGAGCTGCACCAAAACGGTAACCTGATGAGCAGCATGGGTGTTAATCTCTCCTAAAGTCCGTTCTTCGTCGCTCCGAAATCGCAAGAAACGGCATACCGGGAAGACTGAAAACCATAATCGCGTTAGCGACTCGGCACAGCCGCTGATGCGCCAACGTTGCCACTCCCAGACCACTGGAAACCCTTCAGCAAATTATCAAGTGCAAGACCCGCCGGCTGCCGCCCGTCCAGGATTGACTCAGCAACATCCAGCGCCAGGAGCGTCAGCCGCAGGATGCTGCTGACGTAGGACGGTGCCAAGCCGTTCGCCCTGGCCACATCCTCGATCGTCGCATGAAAACCCTCGTCTAGCATCCTCCGCCACCGGGGCCCCCGCGCCAGCGCCTTGACCATTGCGTTGTCGACGCGCGGCCGCGGCGCCCACGCGGCACCGTCCGGCGTCACACCAGCTTCCTTCCGCCGCGCTTCCGGAACGTGATCGGGATGTGGATGGTGCTCGTTTTCGTGATCGGTCGAGACCGTCGCCTGCTTCACGCCGACGTTCTCCCGCGCCCGATGTTCGAGCCGCCGATGACGGCGGAGGATTGGCGAGTGGTCTGCGTTCAAGAAGCCGACCGGGGGTGTCGGATCACTGTGCCTCGACACCCAGCAAACGCGGCGGCATTACCATGATAGTCGGCTGCCGAGGCAGTCCGCGCAGCGAGACGTCGATGAACGGCTCTTCGCGGACGTCGATGCGGAACTCGCCCTCCATGCCGGCAAGGGAGCCCTGCAGCGAGCCCACGGAGAACCAGTGCATCGGGATGACGATCGCCGAGCGGACATGCTTCAGAACCGCGATCATTTCCGGCAACGGCAGCGTCAGGCCTCCGTCCACGGGCGCCATGACCACGTCGAGCCGCCCAATCGCCGCGTACTGCTCCGGCGTCGGCGTGTGGTGGAGATGGCCGAGGTGACCGATGCAGAGTCCCTCCGCCTCGAAGACAAAGATCGAGTTGCCGTGCGCCTCCGACGGTCCGCCGAACCGGCCGCGGATGTCGGTGGGCACATTGCGCACCAGCATCTCGCCGAGATCGAGGCGATGCTCGGCCGGACCGTCCCCGTCCGGGTTCCAGCCCCGCAGCACATGCGGGATCCGCGGGTCCGGCGCAGCGGTCCAGTGCGTGCCGTGGGCGTGGTTCATCGTCACGACGTCGGGGACGAAGTCCGCCGGCCCAAGGAAGCCGCTGTAGTCGGTCACCACGGAGAGGCCGCCGGGCGTCTGGAGCAGAAACATCGCATGGTCGATGTAGCTGATGCGGACGGTTTCCGGCGGTACGACCGAACGATAGTCGACTGCGTGCGCCGCGTCGGTTGCAGCGGCCCGGATCACCTCGACGCCGGGCGTGTTCTCCACGAACGCAATGCAATGCGAAGGCGGCCGGCCCTCCGCCGCTTCCTGCGCCATGACCGGCCACCGCCAGGGCGATGGCGTTCAGCGACAACTGCGTACGTCGCATGGGGCGGCTCCCTTCCTATGCTACGGGAGGGAGCTAGGCCGGAGGGGCGGTCCGGCAAAGGATCGTGGCCGCCACGGGATGGCACGGCGAGCCGTCGGACCCGGCCGTCAGCCGATGAGCCGGCGCTGCCCCACCCACTCTAGCGGAAATCCCTCCAGCAGATCATCCAGCTGCAATTCCGCCGGCTGCCGCCCATCGAGGATCGCCTCCACAATCTCCGGCGCCAGCAAGGTGAGCCGGAGGACCTGGCTGACGTAGGTCTTGCCGATCCCCCTCGCCTTCGCCAAATCCACCAGCGTCGCATGCACCCCGGTGTCCAGCATATTCCGCCACCGGAACGCCCGCGCCACCGCCTTGACCATGGCGTTGTCGACGCGCGGCCGCGGCGCCCACTCGGCCCCGTCCGGCGTCACCACCAGCATCCGCCCGCCGCGCTTTCGGAACGTCAGCGGGATGTGGACGGTGATCGTCTCGCCATCGGCCGATATCGTCGCCCGTGTCACGCCGCAGCCCTCCGGCTGCCCGCCAGCCCGGCGAGCCCGTTCGGCCGCAGCCGGACCTCCACGCCGTGCATCCGCACATCGACCCGCTCGACCAGCAGCTGCACGATCCGCGCCTGCTCGGCCGGGAACAGCTCATCCCACAGCGGGTCGAGCTGCAGCAGCCCCTCCAGCGCCTCTTCCCCAGTGTGGTGTCCTGCTCGGCCCGCGCCGGCCAGGTCGTGAACCCATAAAGGGGAGTCCCTGAGGGGCTTCGTTCTGCTTCAGACTGTCCACCGGCCTCCTTCCCAGGCAGCTGAATCAGAACGCCCGCCTCTAGAAAATCTCCTGGGCTTACGCTGCTCGGCCGCCGCTCTAGGGTAAATCCATCCATTGCCGCGGACCTAACGATGCAGTCCGCCAACCTGAGCCGCACCTGAACACTGGATGCCCGCTGGCAGTTGGGGTAGCTTGCTCAATCGAGGCGGGCCGGGCTCAACTCCCTGTACGTCCGGGGAACCTCTCCCGTTCAGCTGCGAGCCCCGCTATGGCGACCACCGCCCAGCCTCCTACCGTCCCACCCCTTCGCATTGAAGCATCCGGCGGGTTCGGTAATTGGCTGCGCTCGGAGCAGCTCAGCTTGGCCTTTACCACTTATACCAACGGCCTCAAGCATTGACCTGTGCCCATTG
>JANOEW010000604.1:0-3296 GCA_031413475.1 Amaricoccus sp. | reverse complement strand
CGAGAGGAATTCAGAACAACTTCACGAGGTGCTCGAGCGCGTGCGCACCGCGCGGCCGGATCTCGTGCTCGTTGCGCTTGGGCTTCGGCGCGCTCGGTCCCGGCGCGGTGTTCGTGGACCACACCACCGCCTCGGCCACGGTCGCGCGCGAACTCGCCGCAGCGGCCACGGGCCGCGCCGCGTCCTTCGTCGACGCGCCGGTTTCGGGCGGCCAGGCCGGCGCCGAGAGCGGCGCGCTGAGCGTTATGTGCGGTGGCGAGGCCGCCGCCTACGCCCGCGCCGAGCCCGTCATCATGGCCTACGCCAAGGCCTGTCGTCTCATGGGCCCCGCCGGGGCGGGCCAGCTGACCAAGATGGTGAATCAGATCTGCATCGCCGGCCTGTTGCAGGGCCTCGCCGAGGGCCTCGCGTTCGCGCAGTCGGCTGGCCTCGACGGCGCCGCGGTGCTCGAGGTGATCTCCAAAGGCGCCGCCGGATCCTGGCAGATGGAGAACCGCGGCAAGACCATGTTGGCCGGCGAGTTCGACTTCGGCTTCGCGGTCGACTGGATGCGCAAGGACCTCGCGATCTGCCTCGCCGAAGCCGACGCCAACGGCGCGCGGCTGCCGGTCACCGCGCTGGTCGACCAGTTCTACAAGGACGTGCAGGCCGCGGGCGGTCGCCGCTGGGACACCTCGAGCCTGATCACGCGGCTGGCATGACTGCGACGGCCTTCTCGCGCGACCTCAAAATCGCGCCGTCGATCCTTTCCGCCGATTTCGCCCGCCTCGGCGAGGAGGTTCGCGCGATCGAGGACGCCGGCGCCGACTGGGTGCATGTCGACGTGATGGACGGGCATTTCGTGCCGAACCTGACCATCGGCCCGGTGGTGGTCCAGGCGCTGCGTCCGCATGTGCGCGGCGTCATGGACGTACATCTGATGATCGCCCCGGCCGATCCGTTGCTGCGGGCGTTCGCCGAGGCGGGCGCCGACATCATCACCGTGCACGCCGAGGCCTCGCCGCATCTCGATCGTTCGCTGGCCGCGATCCGCGAGCTCGGGTGCAAGGCCGGCGTCGCGCTTACCCCCTCCACGCCGCCGGAGGCGGTCGACTACTTACTCGACCGGGTTGACCTGATCCTGGTGATGACGGTCAACCCGGGCTTCGGCGGGCAGGCGTTCCTCGCCTCGCAGCTGCCGAAGATCGCCCGGCTGCGCGCGGCGATCGGCGACCGCCCGATCTGGCTCGAGGTCGACGGCGGCGTCACGCCCGCGACCGCGCCGATGTGCGCCACAGCCGGCGCGGATGCGCTCGTCGCGGGATCGGCGGTCTTCCGGGGCGGGGCCGCCGCCTACGCCGCCAACATCGCAGCGCTGCGCGACGCCTGCGCCTGACGCCGGCGCGCGGTGGTCACGAGTTGAACAGCGCCAGGAAGATCAGGATCAACGCCGAGACCCCGAAGACCAGCACCCAGAAGCGGATGAACGCCTCGAACGTCTTCTGGTGTTCGGCGACGTCCATCTCGCCGTGAACGTGTTCGCCCGCGTGCGATTGGGGGTGCTCGGCCATCGATCGACTCCATTGGTTCGGCGCGGGCTCACGGATCCGCGCATGTCTTTGAAATTTTAGCGCGCCGCGCCGCGCCTGTCAGGCCCCATTCGACGCGATCCGTTCCCAAAGCCACGCCCCGTCCGGCCCTGGCACACGCCGCGCTAGACCGCGGGCACGCAGACGATTGAGGTGCGCGACCGCCTCGACCAGCGCCAGCCCGTATTCCCCTGACCCGATCGGGCGGCCGTAGAGCGCGTCGAAGGCCCCGGCCGCCGTGCGCGGCGCGCCGAGCGCCGCCAGCAGCCGAGCCTGCGCCGCTTCGGCGTCCGCCTCGAGCGCCTCGAGCCGGGCGGCGAGACCGAGGAACGGCCGCTGGTGGCCCGGCAGCGCCAGATGCTTCGACCGCGCCAGCCCGCGCAGCCGCCGACAGCTCGCGATCCAGTCGCCCACCGGGTCGGCCTCGGGCTCGGTGGCGTAGACCCCGAGATTGGGCGTGATCCCCGGCAGGATCTGATCGCCGGCCAGCACCAGATCGTGGTCGATGCCCCAGAGCGTCGCGTGCTCCGGCGCGTGGCCATGGCCGATCTCGACCCGCCAGCGCCGGCCGCCGACGACCAACTCGTCGCCCTGCGCGATCCGGCGGAACCCGACCGGCAGCGTAGCCACCATGTCGGCGTAGTTCAGCGGCCGGCTGTCGGCGCGGGCGGCCAGGATCTCCGGCGCCATGCCCGCGGCCCGCCAGAAGCCGAGCGTCTCCGGCGCCGGTCGCGGCTGTTCGTCCAGCCGCAGCATCCGCGCAAACAGCCAGGCGGTGCGGGTGGTCCAAAGCTCGGCGCCATGGGCGGCCTGGAACCAGCCAGCGAGGCCGATGTGGTCGGGGTGGTGATGCGTCACGATCACCCGCGCCACCGGGCGCCCGCCGAGCGGTCCCGCGATCAGGCGATCCCAAAGCGCGCGCGTGTCCGGGGTGTCGAGCCCGGTGTCGACCAGCGTCCAGGCGTCGCCGTCGTCGAGCGCGTAGACGTTGACGTGGTCGGGACGCATCGGCGCCGGCAGCCGCATCCAGAGCAGGCCCTCGGCCACCGCGACCGCCGCGCCGGGGGCCGGCGGTTCGAAGGGAAAGCGCAAGGCCTCCGCCGCCCCGTCCATTCAGGAGGCGAGATCGAGCGCGTAGAGCGGCCCGGCGCCCTCGCAGGCCGCGGCGCAGAGCGCGGGAACCTGCGGCAGCATCTGGCGCAGGTGGAAGGCCGCCAGCGCCGCGCGCCCCCCCTGCCCGCCTTCGGCCGCCGCCGCGCGCAGCAGATAGCGCCCGCCGAGCGTCAGCGCGAAGGCGCGCAGATACGGCGTCGCGCCGGCGAAGCGGTCGTTCGCCGCCGCCGCCAGCATCCAGTCGGTGGCCGCGCCGAGGGACTCGGCGGCCGCGGCCAGCGGAGCGCCGGCGGCCCCGGACTCGACCGCGGTCGCCGCGATCTCGGCGAGCAGCGCGCGGGCCGCCGCGCCGCCGTCGCCGAGCTTGCGCCCGACCAGGTCCATCGCCTGCACGCCGTTGGTGCCCTCGTAGATCGGGGTCACCCGCACGTCGCGGTAGTACTGCGCGATGCCGGTCTCCTCGACGTAGCCCATGCCGCCATAGACCTGCACCGCCAGCGCCGCCACCTCGCAGCCAACGTCGGTCCCGTAGGCCTTGGCGATCGGCGTCAGGAACGCCGCCCGAGCGGCCCAGCCAGCCGCGTCCGTTCCCGCATCCGTCGCCGTGGCCAAGTC
>JANOEW010000603.1:0-1995 GCA_031413475.1 Amaricoccus sp. | reverse complement strand
CGCCGGCGCCGAGCGTGAGGCGCGTCGTGACCCGGGCGGCGCCGTGGGCGGCCCGGTAGACGCGCTCCGCCGCCTGGGTGGTGGCGACCAGCGCGGCGCCGGCGCCGACGTCGAGCCCGACGTCGATGCGATCGCCGCCGGTCAGCCCGCCGGCGGTGTTGATCAGCACGACCTCCGGGACAGCCGCCTCGATCCGCGGCAGGATCGCCTTGGCGCAGCCCTGCTGGTAAAGCCGGTCGAGCCGGATCTCGCCGCCGCGGAGGTGGACGCGCACCTCGGCGCGGCCGCGAGCGCGCTGGAGCCGGATCTCGGGGGAAAGCATCTTCATGCGCGGCTCGTTTGGATAGGCCCACCGAGTTAGGCGCATTCGGTCTAGTCGCGCAACGGGTGGACGCGCCGATTATGGCGTGCGCGCATCGGCTTGCACTATTCTGGGCGCCGGCGAAAATGGCGCCCGGCACGGGGGCATCACGGGGGCTACGGCATTCGATTTTGCCGTTTGATAAATGATCCGGCCTGTGCCAGCGTTTCGAAAAGGAGAGGTCATGGCCCCCAAATTCGCAGATCCGCGCACGCCCGGGGTGGTCGCGGGGCGGCTGCCGCCCGAGCAGATCGCCGCGAACTTCGCCGATGTGGCGCCGGCCTTCGACGCGCATGAAGCGCTGGTCGCGGCCGACCGCTGTTACTTTTGCCACGATGCGCCCTGCGTGACGGCCTGTCCGACTTCGATCGACATTCCGCTGTTCATCCGACAGATCGCGACCGGCGCGCCGGCAGCGGCAGCGAGGACCATCCTGTCGCAGAACATCCTCGGGGGCATGTGCGCGCGGGTCTGCCCGACCGAGACGCTGTGCGAGGAGGCCTGCGTGCGCGAGGCGGCCGAGGGCAAGCCGGTGGAGATCGGCCGGCTGCAACGGCATGCGACGGACATCATCATGGCGGCGCGCGGCCATCCGTTCGAGCGCGCCGAAGCGTCGGGGCGCCGGGTCGCGGTGGTCGGGGCCGGTCCGGCCGGGCTCGCCTGCGCGCACCGCTTGGCGATGCTCGGGCATGCGGTGACGCTCTACGATGCACGCCCCAAGGGCGGCGGTCTGAACGAATACGGGATCGCCGCCTACAAGACCCCGGGCGGGTTCGCGCAGGCGGAGCTGGACTGGCTGCTCGGGATCGGCGGCGTCTCGGTGATCCATGGGCTGGCGCTGGGACGCGAGCTGACGCTGGAGCAGCTCGGGGCGGACTACGACGCGGTGTTCCTCGGGGTCGGGCTCGGCGGCGTCAACGCGCTTGGGATCGCGGGCGAGACGCGCGACGGCGTGCGCCCGGCCGTCGAGTTCATAGCCGACTTGCGCCAGGCCGAGGACCTGGCCGCGCTGCCGGTCGGGCGTCGGGTTGTGGTGATCGGTGGCGGCATGACCGCGGTCGACGCCGCGGTGCAGGCGAAGCTGCTCGGGGCCGAGGAGGTGACGATCGTCTATCGCCGCGGGCGCACGAAGATGGCGGCGAGCGGCCACGAGCAGGAGCATGCGCTGGCCGCGGGCGTGCGGATCGTGACGGACGCGAGTCCAGTGGCGGTGCACGGTAACGGCGCGGTGCGCGAGGTCGAGTTCGCCTATGTGCGGGAGGGCGCGGAGGGGTTGGAGGCAACCGGCGAGACCTTTCGACTTGCGGCCGACCAGGTGTTCAAGGCGATCGGGCAGACGCTATCGGGTGCGCCGGAGGGGTTGGCGGTGGAGCGGGGAAAGATCCGCGTCACCGGGCCGGGGCGGACGTCGCTGGCCGGGGTCTGGGCCGGCGGCGACTGCGCGCTCGGCGGCGAGGACCTGACGGTGACGGCGGTGGCCGAAGGACGGGACGCGGCGATGGACATCGACGCAGCGCTGCGGCGATGAGGTCGCGCGCGGTCGATCGACGGTCGCGGCGACCCGGAGATTCGGCTTGCGACGCCGGGCCGGGCGTCGCATGGAATGGTGCGGGTTGCGTATCGAGGGCCGATGG
>JANOEW010000602.1:0-1643 GCA_031413475.1 Amaricoccus sp. | reverse complement strand
GTCCGACCGTTCCGCGTCGAAGACGAGCTCGATCGCGGCAAGGTCGTGATCGTCGCCGGCTTCCAGGGCGTGTCGTACAAGCGCGAGATCACCACGCTCGGTCGCGGCGGGTCGGACACCACGGCGGTCGCGCTCGCCGGCATCCGGATCAAGCTGGCCGATCTCCAGAAGCGCCTCGACTCCGAGGCGCGGACGAGCGCGGGCAGGGACGCGGCGGCGCCCCCATCGACGCCGGCGCCGCCCGCCGCGACATCGCAGACCCGCAGCAAGCCGGCCGGCGGCACGGGCCCCACCTGGCTGACCGCAGCCGGTCCGATGGTGGTCACGGTCTTCGTCCTGAGCGCGTTCTTTGCGCTCCTGTTCATCATGGTGCTGCGCCCGATGACTTTGTTCGCGCTCGAACAATACGACAGCGTGTTCCAGCTCATCTACATCACCTTCGGCGCCTTGACGGCGGCCTTCACCACCGTGGTGAGCTTCTGGCTCGGCTCGTCGCAGGGCTCGCGGAGCAAGGACGCCGCGGACGTCGCCTACCGAAGCGAGGAGGCGAATCGCGCACAGGAACTGTCGAAGACGATCCAGAACATCGCGACGACCGGGCGGGAGCCCGCAGCCGCGGCGACGACCGGCGCCACGGGCGCCGCGTCCGGCCTCGAACGGGCGCGCTTCAAAAGTTGCGCCGCCGTGGTCCGCGAGCAGGAAGGCGGCTTCGTCCCGGCGGCTGCCGGCGGGCCGAAGAACATGGGCGTCACGCTGGCGATGCTGGGCCGGGTGAAGGAGAACGCGGTCGAGGCCGACCTGCAGACGCTGAGCAACGACCTGACCGACGATGTCTACCACGCCGAGTTCTGGAACGCGCTGCGCTGCGAGGCGCTGCCCGCCGGCGTGGACCTCGTCGTGCTGGACTGCGCCGTGAAACATGGCGCGCGGACCGCGGCAGGGGTGTTGCAGGAGAGTGTCTTCGTCGAGCCGGATTTCGTGGTCGGCCAGATCACGATGTCCGCGGTGCCCAACTTCGCGCCGGCCGAATTGATCAGCCGCTTCGGCGTGGTCCGCACCAAGAAATTCGAGGCGGACGTCGACATCGCCGCGCTGAAATTGCGCATCGAACGGGTCGAGCGCGCCGCGCTCGACATGGCGTCGAAGGCCGCGGCAGGCGGCGTGAGTTGAGCCCGGCGGGGCCCTACTCCGCCGCCCGCCGCACCCCCTGCAGCCAGCCCCAGACCCGGACCGGCGTCAGCGGCATGTCGACGTGCCGCACGCCCGCGTCCCAGAGCGCGTCGAGCGCGGCGTTGGTCACAGCGGCCAGCGCGCCGACGGTGCCGGCCTCGCCGCAGCCCTTCATGCCGATCTCGTTCGCCGTCGAGGGCACCAGTTCGGTCTCGAACGCCATGAACGGCACGTCGTCGGCCCGCGGCATCGCATAGTCCATGAACGACCCGGACAGAAGCTGTCCCTCCGGCGAGTAGACCACATGCTCGGTCACCGCCTGCCCGATCCCCTGCGCGACGCCCCCATGGACCTGCCCCTCGGCGAGCATCGGGTTGATCAGGAAGCCGAAGTCATCGACCACCGTGTATCTCACCACGTTGACCGCGCCGGTCTCGGGATCGACCTCGACTTCGCAGAAATGCGCGCCGTTG
>JANOEW010000601.1:0-1755 GCA_031413475.1 Amaricoccus sp. | reverse complement strand
CGGGGCTGGTGAATGAGGGCGCCGCATTCGTGTTCCTGGGCGGCGCCGATGGCATCGCGAGCGGCGGTCCTGGCCTGGCTGCAGCGCAGCTCGAAGGCGACCAGGCCGGCGACTCCACGGTGCGCGAGGGCTTCTTCGGCTCGGCGGTGGCTGGCGCCGACTGGGACGGCGACGGCTACTCCGACGTGCTGGTCGGCTCGCCGTATCACGACTCCGGTCAGGTCGACGAGGGACTCGGGCTCCTGTTCCGCGGCGGCCCGGACGGCGTCGCGAGCGCCGGCGCCGCCGCCGCAGACGCACGCTTCGAGGCAAATCTCGCCGGCATCTGGCTCGGCTGGTCTGCGGGTCTCGCCGACGTCGACGACGACGGCGATGCCGACGCGATGATCGGCGCGTGGGCATTCGGCGACCCGCCCCCGACCAGCTTCCCGCCCACTCCCGGCGACGGTGCCGAGGGCGCGATCTTCGTGTTCTCGCTGGTTCCGGAGCCTGGTGCCGCCGCCACGGCGCTGGTCGCGATCGCCGCGCTCCTCTGCCAATCTCGGCGGCGATGAGCGATCCCGATCGCGCGCCGCGCTCCCTCACGCTGCACTACACGGCGCCGCCCGCGGAGGGACCGGCGCCGACCGTCGACCTGGGCATCCACTTCCGGCGCGATCTTCCGCTCGCCGGCGCCGCCGCTGACGACTTCTACCTCGCGGTGATGGGCTGATGCCGCCGCAGGCCTCCGAAGACGCCACGCGCGATTCGACCTGGCTGCTGCGCCTCGGCCTCGGACTCACGATCGCGTGGGTGCTCGCGCAGCTCTATTACATCCTGTCGGTCGTCGGTTTCGACCAATTCGTCGCCGAAGGACCGCCGTCGGTGGGCGGCTTCCTCGAAGGCGCCTTCGCGCCGCTCGCGTTCCTGTGGCTCGTGATCGGGTTCTTCCTGCAACGGGAAGAACTGCAGCGGTCGAGCCGCTCGATCGCCGCCAACGAACAACACGCCCGGCAAGAGGCGTTCCTGCGCCTCGCACGGCTGATCCATCAGCAGCTCGACGTGCGTGCCGGCCTGCTCTTCGCGTCGAGCCAGGCGCCGGGGGCGGGCGGCCCGGTGAGCAGCGAAGAGATCCAGTCGATGTGGTCGGCGCTGGGCGGCGGCGACGAGCACGTGTTCGCGCGCGGCATGATGGGTCTGCACTTCCAGTCCGAGGACGATCTCGAGTCCTGGCAGTGGTTCTGGTCCACGCCGGTCCGCACCCGCCACAGCAACGACTTCCTGCGGATCTTCGACCGCATGATCGAGCGCGCGCGCACCTGCGACACCGACGGCCTGCTCGTCGAGACGCTGATGGGCAGCACGCACGGCCAGCTCCACCGCGCGATCCAGCAGACGCGCGCCGCAGCTCCGCCGGCAACTTGAGCGCAGGCCCTTCGGGGCAGCCCGCACGCCGTCCTTGGAACTCCATTCAGTCGCGGTGAGCGCCGACCGAAACGGGGTGCAACCACCATGCTGACGGACCGCGACATGCCGGGTGCGACGCTCTCGCAACCCGTTTCTCCGCAAGACGCAGGCGAACCCGCCTGCCTCGTCTCAATCCATGGACCGGGACTCGGGCGGCGCTGGTCATTGGAGCGCGACGAGATCGTCGTCGGCCGCGACGCCGGCTGCGACGTCTCGCTCCCGATCGACACCGTGTCGCGACGCCACTGCCGGGTGCGCGTGCGCGGCGAGGCCATCTCGGTGATGGATCTCGGATCGACGAACGGCACC
>JANOEW010000600.1:0-7555 GCA_031413475.1 Amaricoccus sp. | reverse complement strand
AAACACAGCGGAAGCCCTGGATCTCGCTCGGGCGGGGCTCACAGCGAAGGATGGGCGCGGGGGGTGGGCGTGCGCGCATCCGGCGGCCTTGAGCGCGGCGGCGGCGGCGAGGCAGCGGTCCTCGCGCCAGGGCGCCGCGACGAGCTGGACGCCGAGTGGCAGCTCGCCGGGCGCAAACACCGGCACCGTCGCTACGGGCAGGCCGATGCAGGAGAAGGGCTGGGCAAACAGCCCCAGACTGGGGCGCAGCGCCACCTCGCGGCCGCAGAGTCGCAGCGTGCGGGCGCCGATCCGCGGGGCGGCACAGGGCGACGCATGGGCGAGCAGCAGGTCGGCCTCACGGAAGGCTGCGAGGGCGCGGCCGAGCCACCACTGGCGCACCCGCTGGGCCCGGCTCGCCCAGGCCGCCGGCAGCAGCGCGCCGGCGAGAAAGCGGTCGCGGGTGTCGGGATCGAAGTCGGCGGCGCGCGTGCGCAGCCGGTCAAGATGGAAGGCGGAGCTCTCGGAGTTGGTGATCAGATAGGCGGCCGCCCTGCCGGCCTCGGCCGCGTCGAGCGTCATCGGGACCAGCGCCGCGCCGCTGGCGGCCAGCGCCGCGGCGGCACGGTCGCGCGCCGCGCGCGCCGCCTCGCCCGCATTGGCGTCGAACCAGCCGCCGAGCACGCCGACGCGCAGGCCGGCGACGCCGCGGCCGAGCGCGGGCGCGGCTGGCTCGACCGGACGGCCGGCGAAGGCGTGGTCCGCGGGGTCGGGCCCTTGAAGCGCGTCATAGGCCGCGGCGAGATCGGTGCCGCTACGCGCGAACGGCCCCAGATGGTCGAGGCTGTCCACGAAGGGGAACGTCCCGCCCCGTCCAAGCCGGCCGTAGGTCGGCTTGAGGCTGAAGACGCCGCAGAGCGCCGCAGGGATCCGCAGCGAGCCGTTGGTGTCGGAGCCGAGCGAGATCGGCGCGAGCCCGGCTGCGGTCGCGGCGCCGCAGCCGGAGGACGAGCCACCGGACATCCGCCCCGGGTCGTGCGGGTTGCGGCAGACGCCGTCGTGCGCGTTCTCGCCGGTGAAATCGTAGGCGTACTCGCCCATGTTCAGCGCCGAGCAGCACGGCCCCGGCCTCGGTCATCCGCCGCACCAGCGCGCCGTCGGCCTGGGCCGGGGCGCGCTCGCGGTTGATCCGCGATCCCGCCCTTGTCGGCAGCCCGGCCACGTCGAAAAGGTTCTTGACAGCGAAGGGTACGCCGGCGAGGGGCCCGAGTGGCCGGCCCGCGGCGCGGGCCGCGTCGACCGCCGCCGCCTCGGCGAGCGCCCGGTCGGCGGTGACGTCGGTGTAGGCGGCGAGCTCCGGGTTTAGCACCGCGATCCGGGCGAGCGCGGCCTGCGCGACCACGAGGGCCGTGACCTCACCGTGGGCGACGGCAGCGGCGATCTCGCCGGCGGTCGCCCAGGGACCGCGCGGATCAGGCATCGCCGTCGGTCTCCGGGAGCCGAAACACCGGAGCGAGCGCAAGCTCGTCGCCGAGGGCCACCGTCTCGAGCGTCGCGGCCATCTCGGCGGCGAGAGCGAGAAAGCGCTCGACCCCGGCGCGGTGGGCCTCGGCGATGGGGAGACCCACCACCGCTGAGGCCGCGTCGATCCAGGCGTCGAACCTGGGGTTGTCGGCCGACGCCACCGGGCTCACTCGGCCGGCTGGATGTGCGGGTCCGAGGCGGGCACCGGCTCCGGCTCCGACGCGGTCACCCAGTTGAGCTTGGCGCAGGCGTACAGGAACGCGGCGACGACCCCGTAGGCGAGCGCCACCATCGGCGTCACCGCGAAGCCGACCGCCTCGCCGTGCATGAAGCCGAAGAAGGTTAGCACTGCGCCGGCGAGCGCGAAGGCCGCGGCCCTCTCGAACTGCTGCTCGATCACGAACACCCCGACCGCGGCGAGCACGAGTCCGGTCAGGATCGCGCCGGCCCCGAAGACCTCGAGCCCGTGGTAGAGTACGCCGTTCTGCGCCATGCCAGCCACGAGCTCCGGCGTCATCGCGATGCCCGCCGCGCCGAGCGCGCCGTCGATCAGGGTCTTGGCCCAGGCCGCGAGATGCGGCAAGAGGCCGAGCACAATGGCGGGCGCGTGGGATTTCGGAGTGGTCTGGAACGCCTGCGCGCCGATCAGCATGCCGATGTAGAGCAGGATCGGCGAGATGGCGACCACCGGGATCAGCGCGATCAGGAGTGCGATGACACCGAACCAGCAGAGCACGATCACCATCACGCCGGTGGCGAAGGAGTAGCCGATCCGACCGCCCATCGACTTCCAGCCGGGGTGGCCGATGTAGACCGCGTTGATGAACGGGTTGCCCATCAGGCAGCCGATCAGGCTGACGACGCCGTCGGCCGTCAGCACGCGGGTGGTCGGATAGACGTCGCCGGCGGCCTCGGCGCTCTCGACGTTGTCCATCGCCTCGACGAGGTCGTAGATGCCGAAAGGGATCGCGGTAACTAGGATGACGCCCAGGAACTCGAAGCCCCCGAACACGTGGTCGATCGCCGGGATCGGCAGCGAGAAGCCGAAGTTGGTGAAGGCGGCCGACAGCCCGCCGAGGCTCATGCCGGCGCCGGGCAGCCCGAACAGCGCCGCGCCCCAGGCGATCAGCATGCCGAAGGCGATGGCGACGAGCCCGGCCGGAATGCCGCGGGGATAGCGCACGCCACCGAACCAGGCGACGAGGATGATGCCGAAGCAGACGACACCGATGACCGGGTTCATGAACATCTCGAGCGCCGGGCGCATCGAGATGAAGGCAACCGAGACGCCGGCGAGCGTGCCGAGCAGCGCCGCGCGTGGGGTGACGTGGCGGATGTAGGGGGCGACGAACCCGCCGATCATCAGCACGAAGCTTTGGATGAACACCCAGACGAGGCCGGCCTCCCAGCCCTTGATCGGGTCGCCCGTCATCGTCGCGATCGGCAGCATGATCACGAAGGTGACGACGAACATGTGCGGCACCGAAATGCCCGAGGGCAGCGCACAGACGTCGTCGCGCCCGGTCTTGCGCGCGTAGTCGTAGGCGAGCCAGGCGTAGTAGGAGGTCGATAGGAACATCATCAGCCCGAGCGCGGGCAGGATGCGGCTGAAGATGATGTCGGTCGGCATCTGCAGCACGAACTGCAGCAGGCCAGTCAGCACCAGCAGGTTGACGAGGATGTTGGTGCCGAAGCCGAAGAAGGCGTTCCAGTCGCCGGGCGCCCAGAGTTTGGGGCCGGTTCTCGCGATGGCTGAGGTTGGCATGTCGGGGTCGCTCCTGTGTGAGGGTCAGGCTGCCTGCGCGGCGGACCGGAGGGCGTTGGCGAAGGACGCAGCATCGGAGACCCAGCCGAAGATGCCGCCCTGGGCCTTGATCATCTCAAGCCCAACGCGGTGGAACTCGGGGAAGTAGCTCGCGCAGGCGTCTGCCAGCGCGACGCATCGATAGCCGCGGTCGTTGCCTTCGCGGATCGTGGTGTGCACGCAGACTTCGGTCGTCACGCCGCAGACGATCAGCGCGTCGATGTCGTTGTTGCGCAGGATCTGGGCGAGATCGGTCTGGTGGAAGGCGCCCTTGCCGGGCTTGTCGAGCACCACCTCGCCGGGCGCAGGGGCGAGGGCGTCGACGATGTCGTGCCCGGCCTCGCCCCGGATAAGAATGCGCCCCATCGGCCCGGCGTCGCCGATGCGTTTTGACGGAGCGCCACGCGCGAGTTTGGCGGGCGGCGCGTCGGAAAGGTCCGGGCGGTGGCCCTCGCGGGTGTGGATCACCAGCAGGCCTGCATCGCGCGCGGCGGCGAGCGCGGTCCGGCATGGACCGACCGCGGCCTGCAACAGGCCGACGTCGTTGCCGAGCGTCTCGCCGAAGCCGCCGGGTTCGAGGAAGTCGCGCTGCATGTCGATGATCACCAGCGCGGTTCGGCCAGGATCGAGGGCGAGCGGGGCGGGTTCGGCGGCGAGGTGGACGCGACTCATTGGCTGGGTTCCTTCGGGGCGCCGGCGGCGTGGCGCGCGGGCGAACGGGCCGATATGGCGGGGAGGAGCAGGGAGGCTGGCGGATGGTGGATTTCGACGAGGCGGCCATAGAGGCGGAAATCCGCGCCGAATTTGGCCGCTACGAGGCGGCGCTGGCGATGAACGACCTGGGGGCGCTGGCGGGGTTCTTCTGGGAGGACCCGCGTACGCTGCGGATGACGACGACGGGCGGGCTCTATGGCCACGCGGCGATCGTGGCGTTCCGCCGCGAAAGGGATGTCGCCGATGTCGCGCGCAAGCTGGAGCGGGTCGAGGTCGTCGCCTGGTCGCCGGACTTCGGGGTGGCGACGGCCGAGTACCGGCGGCGCATCTCCGGGCGGCGCGGATCGCAGAGCCAGGTCTGGATGCGTCGGCCTGAGGGCTGGCGCATCGTCGCGGCGCACGTCAGCCTCGGCGCTTAGCTTGCAGGTCACGCAGCGGCCTCCGCGATCACCCGGCGCCAGTCGCCATACGCGGTGACGTCCTCGGCGCCGACGACGCCCGCGGCCTCGACGAGAAAGCCCTTGGGCGCGGCGCCGTCGGCGAGCGTGACCGTGCCGATCCCGAGCGGGGCCGGCACTCCGGCGACGAACGCCCCGAGCCGGGCCTTCGGCAGCGCCCAGACCTCCAGCGCGATCGCGCCGCCGCCCGGGCTGCGCAGCAGGCCGGGCCGGCGCGGCGGGCCGCCCGGCAGGCTATAGAGTCGGTAGTCGGGAGTGGTGGCCCCGGTGCGCAGGAACCGGGCGCCGAGCCGGGTCAGCTCGTGGTTCAGCGCGAGGCCCGACATGTGCGCGCCGAAGACCGCGAGCTCCATCTCGTCCGCCCCGGCCGCGGCCTCGACCGCGCGCGCCTTCGGCCCCTGCCAGCCGGTCGCGCCGAGGCGGCGGTCGCCCCAGGCCTCGATGCGTGTGCCGAGGCTCGCGAGCAGCGCGTCGCGCCCGGCCTCGGCGAGCAGCGTGACCCCGCCGGGCCGCCCGTCGCTCCGCGTCGGGGTAGGCACGGCGAGGCCGCAGAGCCCGAGCAGGTTGACGAAGTTGGTGTAGGTCCCGAGCCGGGCGTTCGGCCCGATCGGGTCCGCGGCGAGGTCGGCAAGCGTGTAGAACGTCAGGATCGACGGCACGCACAGGAGGTCGACCGAGGCGAGCACCGGCTCGATCGCGCGGCGCAGTTCGGCCAGCCGGTAGAAGCCGCGGAAGGCGTCGGTCGCCGAGATCCCCGCGGCCGCCCCGACGATGCCGCGCACCACCGGGTGCACCGCTTCCGGGTCGGCGGCGAGCAGCCCCGCGATCACCGTGTGGCGCTCAGCGACCCAGGGGCCCTGGTAGAGCAGCGCCGCCACCTCGTGAAAGGGCGCGAGATCGATCTCGGCCAGGAGCGCACCGTCCGCCTCCAGCCGGGCGCGCGCCGCGTCGAAGGACGCGGCCTGCGCCGCGTCGCCGAAGAAACGCAGCGAGGTACGGCTTGGCACGCCGATCACCGGGTGCGGCGGCGGGGCGCCCAGCGGCGCGACCGCCACCCGCCGCGCGAAGGGATCGGCCGCGTCGAACTCCGCCGCTGCTGCGAAGACGGCGTAGGCGTCCGCCACGGTCAGTGCGAAGACCGAGACCACGTCGAGCGTGCGGCAGGCCGGCGCCACCCCGCGCGCAGACATCGCACCGAGTGACGGCTTCAGCCCCACGACGTTGTTGAGCGCCGCCGGCACCCGCCCTGATCCGGCGGTGTCGGTACCGAGCGCAAAGGCCACCAGCCCCTGCGCCACCGCCACCGCCGAGCCCGAGGACGAGCCCCCGGGCACGATCGCGGGATCGAGCGCGTTACGCGGAACCGGAAACGGCGTGCGCACCCCGACGAGGCCGGTGGCGAACTGGTCGAGATTGGTCTTGCCGACCGGGATCGCCCCCGCCGCACGCAGCCGGGCGACCACGAACGCGTCGGCCGCCGGCTGGTAGGCGAAGGCGGGACAGGCCGCCGTCGTCGGACAGCCAGCCACGTCGATGTTGTCCTTGACCGCGAACGGCGCGCCCCACAGCGGTTTCGACGCGTCGAAATCGCCCAGCGCTTCGGCCTCGGCCACCGCGCGGTCGCGCGGGATCAGATGCAGGAAAATCCCCGGATCGCCGAGCGCCGCGATGCGCCGGTGGACCTCGGCGACCACCTCCGCCGGCCGGGCGCCGGAGGCGTAGGCCTTGCGAAGTCCGGCCAGGGTGAACGGCGTTTCCCGCATCAACCCACCTCTCCGCGCCGCCGTGCGCCCGTCCGATTTCGCCCGCTCGTCCGCACTCTGCCGATCGCTCCTACGCCCGCCGAACCGGGGGCTGAGCGATCATTGCGCCTTCCAGCGATGACATCTATTGCTAATATTTCATCATCATGCTGCGTCAGATGCAGCGCTACTATGAAAGCTATTTCATATGAGGCACTTGCAGACGTTCCAGCACATTCGCGACGTCGCCCGCGCCGGCTCGATTCGCAAGGCGGCGGAGGATCTAAACCTCACCTCGTCGGCGTTGAACCGACGCATCCAGGGTTTCGAGGCGGAATTCGGCGCGAAGATCTTCGAGCGGCTGCCGCGCGGCGTGCGGCTCAACCCCGCGGGCGAGTTGTTGATGCAGCACATCCGCAGCCAGCTCAGCGACCTCGACCGCCTCCGCGCCCAGGTCGCCGACCTCGCCGGCGAGCGCCGCGGCCATATCTCGATCGCCTGCAGCCAGGCGGTGAACCCGATCTTCCTGCCGCAGCAGATTTCCCGCTACCGCGCCGACCACCCGCGCGTGACCTTCTCGGTCCGCGTGCGCGACCGCGCAGCCGCCGAGCGGGATCTGAGCACCTTCTCAAGCGACCTGGCGCTCGTGTTCGAGCCGGTCTACCTGGCCGATTTCGAGGTGATCAAGGCAGTAGCGCAGCCGGTCTGCGCAGTCATGGCCGAGACCCACCCCCTCGCGCGCAAGCCCTTGCTCCGCTTGCGCGAGTGCCTCGCCACGCCGCACGTGATCCCGGCGGCCGAGTACGGCGTGCGTCACCTGCTGGAAAAGGCCACGCACGGTCGGTCCCTGCGTCTCAATCCGGTGGTAGAAGCCGACAGCTTCGAAATGATGCGCGAATACGTGCTCTACGACCGTGCGGTCAGCTTCCAGATCCCGATCGGCCTGCTGCCCGCCCGCGACCCGCGCCTCGTCGTGCGCGAGATCGACCGCCGCGACCTGTCCGCCGGCCTGCTGCTGCTCGGTCAGATGCGCGGCCGCACCCTGCCGGTCGCGTCGGCGAAGTTTGCGCTGCAGCTTGCCGGGGCGCTGGAGGCGATCGAGTCCGATCCCGCGTTCGGCCCCCGCTCCGCCTAATCGCCAGGTCGCCGGAGCGTCAAGGGCCGGACAACGCAGTCCGCCCACCGCGGCATTTTACTGTGGATAGGCATGGAATGTTTACGGGTGCAGGGCTATCGCATTTGGCTGTCAACGTCGGAGCAATTGTAGGCCAGCTGGGCGGAGTAATAACAGGCCACGGCGATGGCCTTGAGCGACACAGGAAGGGGCCCGATCG
>JANOEW010000599.1:0-7523 GCA_031413475.1 Amaricoccus sp. | reverse complement strand
CCTCTCAGGCACTGGGCTTGGATGTGGCCCTGCCCGTCACGATGATGCAGCGGCTGCGCGCACCGATGCAGGCCTACTGGCAGCCCGCGAAATGGATTCGGCTCTACGGCGGCGGCGAGGTCCGCGTCGACGATCGGGTCGAGCGCCGGCGCGGCCGCGTCGAGCCGCGCGAGATTGTAGCCGCCGGGGGCGAGGTGGATCGCGGTCAGCTCGTCCCAGTGGCGGCGGTTGGCGGCGAGGCGCGCTGCGGCGTCGATCATGCGGCGGCCCCGCCGGCGACGGGGACGTAGGCGGTGAGCATCGCATAGTCCTTCCTCGGGCCCCGCACCCGCCACTCCGCGGTCCAGCGCGGCCAGCGGGCGAAGTCGTAGCGGACGCGGTACTGGTCGGGCGGGCAGTCGTGGACGGCCGCCGGGGCGGGCTCGTCGGCGTAGAAGCGGTGGAAGAAGCGGCCGTCGGCGAAGCGGACCTCGATCGCGCCGGCGCCGGCGTCGCGCCAGAGGTAGCGGCGGGCGGCGCTGACGGCGGGGCCGTCGCCGAGCGCGAGCAGGCCGGTCTCGTCGTAAACGAGGCCGCCGTCACCGGGGACGAAGCGGGCGGCGCCGTCGAGCCGGCCGGGGCGGCCGGCGCGGACGTCCTCGATCGTCCGGGTCATCGTCCAGTCGCCCTCGAACGCCGCCAGCCGCATCGACCGATCCTTGTGATGGGGTGGGGCGCAGTCTATCAGACCGCCGGAGCCGTGACAGCCGCGAAAGGCCGACCGATGATCGAGCGCTATTCCCGCCCCGAGATGGTCGCGATCTGGTCGCCGGCGACGCGGTTCCGCATCTGGTTCGAGATCGAGGCGCATGCAGCGGACGCGCAGGCGGCGCTCGGAGTGATCCCGAAGGCGGCGGCGGAGGCGGTGTGGAAGGCGCGGGACGTCGCGTTCGACGTGGCGCGGATCGACGAAATCGAGGCGGTGACGAAGCACGACGTGATCGCGTTCCTGACGCATCTCGCCGAGCATGTGGGCGAGGAGGCGCGGTTCGTGCACCAGGGGATGACCTCGTCGGACGTGCTCGACACCTGCCTGAACGTGCAGTTGACCCGTGCGGCGGACATCCTGATCGCGGATCTCGACGGCCTGCTGGCGGCGCTGAAGCGGCGGGCGTTCGAGCACAAGGATACGCCGACGATCGGGCGCAGCCACGGCATCCATGCGGAGCCGACCACGTTCGGGCTGAAACTGGCGCAAGCCTACGCCGAGTTCGACCGCGGGCGGGCGCGGCTGGTGGCGGCGCGGGCGGAGGTGGCGACCTGCGCGATCTCGGGCGCGGTCGGCACGTTCGCCAACGTCGATCCGGCGGTCGAGGCGCATGTGGCGGCGGCGATGGGGCTGACGGTGGAGCCGATCTCGACGCAGGTGATCCCGCGCGACCGGCATGCGATGTTCTTCGCGACGCTGGGGGTGATCGCGTCGTCGGTCGAGCGGCTGGCGATCGAGGTGCGGCATTTGCAGCGCACCGAGGTGCTGGAGGCGGAGGAGTATTTCGCGCCGGGTCAGAAGGGGTCGAGCGCGATGCCGCACAAGCGCAACCCGGTGCTGTCGGAGAACCTGACCGGGCTGGCGCGGCTGGTGCGGATGGCGGTGATCCCGGCGATGGAGAACGTGGCGCTGTGGCACGAGCGCGACATCAGCCATTCGAGCGTGGAGCGGGTGATCGGGCCGGACGCGACGATCACGCTCGACTTCGCGCTGGCGCGGCTGACGGGATTGATTGACCGGCTGGTGGTTTATCCCGCGACGATGCTGCGGAACATGAACAAGTTCCGCGGGCTGATCCATTCGCAGCGGGTGTTGCTGGCGCTGACGCAGAAGGGGGTGAGCCGCGAGGACGCCTATGCCATCGTGCAGCGAAGCGCGATGAAGGTCTGGGAGGCGGGGGCGGACTTCGAAGCCGAGCTGAAGGCCGACCCGGAGGTGCGCGCGGCATTGTCCGACGCGGAGATTGCGGCGAACTTCGACCTCGGGCATCACTCGCGGCATGTGGATGCGATCTTTGCGCGGGTGTTTGGCCGGGCCGCTTGATCGGCCGCGCGGGGGCGCTAATTTTCGATGCGTCGGTTGGGAGGCGGAAATGTTGCGACGCGGGTTTCTCGGATGGGCTCTGGCGCTGGTCGCGGCTGGTGCGCCTCCGGCGGCGTTGGCCGCAGGCTCGACGGCTGCGTTCCGGTTCATGTCGATCGACGGCGAGGCGATCGATCTGGCGGAGTTTGCGGGCAAGCCGGTGCTGGTGGTCAACACCGCGTCGCGCTGCGGCTTCGTTGGGCAGTTCGACGGGTTGCAGGCGCTGTTCGACCGGTATCGCGCACGCGGGCTGACCGTGATCGGGGTGCCGTCCGACAGCTTTCGGCAGGAACTGGCGAGCGGCGCCGCGGTGAAGCAGTTCTGCGAGGTCAACTTCGCGATCGACTTCCCGATCACCGAGATCACCGCGGTGACCGGCGAGGCGGCGCATCCGTTCTACGCCTGGGCGCGCGAACAGGGCGTCGCGCCGTCCTGGAACTTCCACAAGATCCTGCTCGACGGCGAGGGCCGGATCGCCGGATCGTTCGGAACCATGGTCCAGCCGGACTCGGCGCGATTGGTGTCGGCGATCGAAGACCTGCTGCCGCGCTGAACGCGAAAGCGCGGGCTCCGACGCCAAATTCCGTGCGCGGCCGAATCAGGCCACGCCGAGCGGTCCGGCAGAGGGCGGCGCGAGGCGCAGTTCGAGCGTGGTGAGCAGGTCGGTCCCGTCGTGCGGCGCAGCGGTCGCGCGGGTGAGGTCGGCGTCGCCGAGCATTTCTGCAATCGAGCCTAGGAACTGCGCGCAGTAACTCACAGTCTCGGCGTCGCCGGCGCGAACCGCTTCGGCCAACAGGCTGCGTGCGCGGCGCAGATCGTCCTGGTAGGCGGCGTGGACCGAAGCGCGGCCGGCGACTTCGAGGTCGCGGCCGTCCGGCCGGCGGGTGTCCGCGTCGGGCAGCACGCGCAGGATCACGTCCTGGAACGCGGCGAGCGAAGGGATCGGCTTTTCGAGGCAGGCGCTGGCCCCGAGCGCGAGCGCCTCGGCCTGCCAGGCGAATCGGTCGTGGCCGCTGAGCGCGATCACCCCGCCGATCGGCGGTTTCGCCGCGGCGAGGTGGCGGATCAGTCCCATGCCGTCGCCGTCCGGCAGGCCGAGATCGACCATCACCACGTTGGGGCGGTAGATCGCGAGATGCCGGCTGGCGGCGTGCAGGCTGTCGGCGCGGCGCAAGCGCGCCCCGCTCTCGGCGGCCATCAGCCGGATCGCCTCGGAGGCGCTGCGGCTGTCCTCGACGAGCAGGATGGTCACCGCGAACAGGCATTGTCGCCGGTAGCCGGCCTGGAGCTTGTGCGGGATTTCCGCGTCCGAAAGGGTCATGAAGCGGGCACTCCTAGCACTGGACAGGCGCGGAGCTTCGCCCCGCGTGCTTAACAGGGGCTTAAGCCTGCGCCGCGGGCGGGAATGTCCATGTGCCGCACAATGACGGACGCCGAGGGGGTTGCGCGCCAGCCGGCTCAGGACTTGGCTTCGAGCGAGGGCGTCGGTCGCGGTCCGAGCGACATGCGCTCCCAGACGGCGACCAGAATAAGCACGGCCGTCGCGGCGGCGCCGAGTTCGAGTGGTGACAGCAGCGAAACCGCGAAGGCGCCCGCCGCGAGCAGGGCGAGGCCCACGAGGTGCGACAGCGGCGGCAAGCGCGCGGTCAGCCGCTTGAACCAGAAGGCGCCCGCGAGGAACAGCGCCGGGCCGCCGAGGATCGCCGCCGCCTCCCCCGTCCCCGTGTGGCCCGCAGGATGGGCGATCACCAGCTCGGCCGCGACCGCGCTCAGCACGATCCCGGCCACGATCGGGATATGCGCGTAGGTGAAGGCGATGCGCGCAACGCGGCCGGGGTCGTCGGAATGCTCGATCAGGCGCGAGGCGCGCTCCTGGCCGACATGGAAGTAGATCCACCACATCGCCACGGTGCCGACGAAGCCGGTGACGAAGGCCGCGATGCCGATGCCGTCCCAGCGCTCCATCGCCGCGAAGGTCGCGCTGCTGACCAGCAGCGTCTCGCCGAGGCAGACGATGACGAAGAGGCCGCAGCGCTCGGCGATGTGTTCGCCCTTGACGTCCCATTCGCTCGTTGCCGACCGGCCGAGCATCGGCGTCCAGAAGGCGACCGCGGGCCCGATGTATTCGATCGCCAGGGCGACGGCCCAGACCGCGAGCCGCGCCTCGTGCGCCACCAGGGCGCCGAGCACCCAGAACACCCCGGAGAAGGCCAGCCAGGCGGTGATCCGGGTGAAGTTCCGGTGCCGGATCTCGGCATTTCCGGCGACCGCCCAGAGCATGAAGAGCGAACGCCCGACCTGCATCGCGACGAAGGCGAGCGCGAACACCAAGCCGCGTGCGCCGAACGCCTCGGGGATCGCCATCGACATGAAGAGCCCGAGCAGCATCAGCGCATAGAGCATCAACCGCACCGGCGTCTTCTGCGGGTCGAGCCAGTTGAGCGCCCAGGTCGAATAGATCCAGACCCACCAGACCGCGAGCAGGAGCAGCGTCGTCTCCACCGCGCCGAGCGGCGTGAAGTGGTGCAGGAGCAGGTGCGACAGCTGGGTGATCGCGAAGACGAAGATCAGGTCAAAGAACAGTTCGACGAAGGCCACGCGCCCCGACTGCGTATCGGCGCGGTCCCGCAGCAGGTTGGTCGGGGATCGAAAACGCATCGCCGACATCCTCGTGAAGTCCGGCCGCCGCGCGGCGGCCGGACTGCTTTCGTCTACGGCGGCTCGGCCGGGTCCGCTCGGCTCAGGCAGCCGCCTCCACGGCGCGCCGCGTCAACACGCCGATCAGATGAGCCCGGTACTCCGGAGTTCCGTGCAGGTCGCCGATCATGCCGTCGGCGGGGACCGAAAGGTCCCTGACCGCGTCCGGAGCGAAGGCGCCTGACAGCGCCGCCTCCGCTTCTGTCCAGCGGAAGACGCCGCTCTCCGAGGCGCCGGTCACGGCGACGCGAACGCCGTCCGCGTAATGCGCGACGAACACGGCCACCAGCGCGAAGCGCGAGGCGGGCTGGACGAACTTCTGGTAATTCGCCTTCGTCGGGATCGGAAACTTCACTTCGGTGATGATCTCGCCGGGCTCCAGCGCGGTGGTGAACATCCCCTGGAAGAAGTCATCGGCCGCGATCTCGCGGGTGTTGGTCACGATCGTCGCGCCGGTGCCGAGCGCGGCGGCCGGATAGCAGGCCGAGGGGTCGTTGTTGGCGAGACTGCCGCCGATGGTGCCGCGGTTGCGCACCGCCGGGTCGCCGACGTGGCTTGCCATCGCGGCCAACCCCGGAAAGCGGGCGTGCGCCTCGCGGGCGACGGTTGCGTGCGTGGTCCCGCCGCCGATGCAGAGCCGGCCGGCGGCGTCCGTTTGCACGCCTTTGATCGCGGCGATGCCGTTCAGGCTGACCAGCACCGAGGGGCTGGCGAGGCGCTGCTTCATGGTCGGGATCAGCGTCTGGCCGCCGCCGAGCGCCTGGGCGTCCTCGGCGGCGAGCGCGGCCACCGCGTCGGCGACGGTCGCGGGTTTGACGAATTCGAAGGCATACATCAGTGGCGTCCTCCCTGGGCGTTGGGGTTACCGGCGTGGTCCGGTCGGCCGGCGTGGTCCGGTCGGCCCAGGCCGTGCGCGCCCGCTTGCGGCCGTCCGCCCGACTGCGCGCCGGCCGCCTGGGTCGCCGCCCAGACCCGGGCCGGCGACAGCGGCATGTCGATGTGCTTCACGTCGTGGCCGCCGGACTGCAGCGCGTCGATCACCGCGTTGACCAGCGCCGGCGGCGAGCCGATGGCGCCGGCCTCGCCGCAGCCCTTGGCCCCGAGCGGGTTGTGGGTGCAGCGGGTCATGGCCGAGTGATCGGTCACGAACGACGGCACATCGTCGGCGCGCGGCATGGCGTAGTCCATGTAGGACCCGGTCTGCAGCTGGCCGTTCGCGTCATAGACCGCCACTTCGAGCAGGGCCTGGCCGATGCCCTGCGTCACCCCGCCGTGGACCTGGCCCTCGACGATCATCGGGTTGATCACGACGCCGAAGTCGTCGGCGCAGGTGAAGCTCATGACCTCGACGCGGCCGGTGTCGGCGTCGACCTCGACCTCGCAGAGGTAGGCGCCCGCCGGGTAGGTGAAGTTCGCCGGGTCGTAGAACGCAGTCTCCTCCAGCCCTGGCTCGAGGCTTTCGAGCGGATAGTTGTGCGGCACGTAGGCAGCGAGCGTCACGTCGGTCCAGGCCACCGACTTGTCGGTGCCCGCGACGCTGAACCGACCGTTGGCCAGTTCGACGTCGCCCCTCGGCCGCCTCCATCAGATGCGCCGCGATCTTCTTCGCCTTGGCGATGATCTTCTCGGTCGCCCGATACATCGCCGAGGCTCCGACCGCGATCGAGCGCGAGCCGTAGGTGCCCATGCCCATCGGCGTCTTCGCGGTGTCGCCGTGCACAATGTCGATCATGTTCTCGTCGATCCCGAGCATCGACGCCACGATCTGCGGGAACGAGGTCTCGTGGCCCTGGCCGTGCGAATGCGAGCCGGTCAGCACCGAGATCGAGCCGGTGGCGTTCACCCGCACCGTCGCGCTCTCGTATAGCCCGGCGCGGGCGCCGAGCTGTCCGACCAGATGCGAGGGCGCGATGCCGCAGGCTTCGACCCAGGTCGACAGGCCGCGGCCGCGCAGCTTGCCGCGCGAGGCGCTGTCGGCGCGGCGGGCGGCGAAGCCGGCGTCGTCGGAGATCTCCAGCACCTTGTCGAGGGTCGCCGTCGGGTTGCCGCTGTCGTAGACCACCGCGACCGGCGTCTGGTAGGGATACTGGTCGGCCTGGATGAAGTTGCGCCGACGCAGCTCTACGGGATCGATCCCCATCTCGCGCGCGGCTTTGTCGATGACGCGTTCGAGTTGGAACGTCGCCTCGGGGCGCCCGGCGCCGCGGTAGGCGTCGACCGGGACGGTGGTGGTGAACACCGCCTTCACGTTCACGTAGACCAGCGGCGTGGTGTAGGGGCCGGCCATCAGCGTGCCGTGCAGCCAGGTCGGGATCGACGGCGCGAAGGTCGACAGATACGCGCCCATGTTGGCGTAGGTGTCGGTGCGGACCGCGAGGAACTTGCCGTCGGCGTCGAGCGCCAGCTCGATCTTGGTCACATGGTCGCGGGCGTGGGCGTCGGTCATGAACGCCTCGGACCGCGACGATGTCCACTTCACCGGTCGCTGCACGACCTTCGCCACCCAGGTGCAGAACGCCTCCTCGGCGTAGTGGTAGATCTTGGCGCCGAAGCCGCCGCCGACGTCGGGCGCCACGACCCGCAGCTTGTGCTCGGGGATGCCGAGCACGAAGGCGCCCATCAGCAGGCGGATGACGTGCGGGTTCTGGCTCGTGGTGACGAGCGTGTGCTCGTCCATCGAGGGGTCGTAGACGCCGATCGCCGCGCGCGGCTCCAT
>JANOEW010000598.1:0-2324 GCA_031413475.1 Amaricoccus sp. | reverse complement strand
GCCCTCGGGCCGCCCCGGCCGCGTCGGTTCAGATCTGCTTTGACCGCTGCAGGCCCATCATGAACGTGTCGAAGGTGTATTCCGAGAACTGCGCCCAGAGATAGGCGTCTCCCCGGAACGCAACGACCGAATCGTAGATTTTCTTGAAGCCCGGGTTCACCGCGGAGATTTCGGTGTAGACTTCGTTGGCCGCGGCGAAGCTCGCTTCCATGATCTCCTGCGGATAGGGCGCAAACTTGGCCCCCTCGCCCGCGAGCTGCTTCAGCGCCGTCGGATTGAGCGCGTCGTATTTCGCCATCATGTCACAGTTCGCCGCCTGGCAGGCGACCTTCAGGATGTCCTGATAGGTCTTCGGCAGCTCGGCCCATTTGTCGAGATTGACCATCGTGTGCAGGCACGAGCCCGGTTCCCACCAGCCGGGGTAATAGTAGTTCGGGGCGACCTTAACGAAGCCGAGCTTCTGGTCGTCGTAGGGGCCGACCCACTCGGCGGCGTCGATCGGGCCCTTCTCCAGCGCCTGGAAGATCTCGCCGCCCGGGATCTGCTGCGGCACGACGCCGAGCTTGGTCATGATCGAGCCGGCGAAGCCGCCCAGGCGGAACTTCAGATCCTTGAGATCGGCGAGGGTGTTGATCTCCTTGCGAAACCAGCCGCCCATCTGCGCGCCGGTGTTGCCGCAGGCGAAGGCGATCAGGTTCTGCGTCGCGTAGAATTCGTTCAGCAGCTCCTCGCCGCCGCCGTGGTAGATCCAGGCGTTGAGCTGGCGGGCGTTGAGGCCGAACGGCATGCCGGTGCCGAACACGAACGACGGGTCCTTGCCCCAGAAGTAGTACGAGGCGGTGTGGCACATCTCGACGCTGCCGTCGGCCACGGCGCTCGCGACTTCCAGCGCCGGCACGATTTCGCCCGCGGCGAAAACCTGGATCTCGAACTTGCCCTCGGTCGCCTCCGAGACGAACTCCGACATCGTCACGGCGCCGCCGAAGATCGTGTCGAGCGCCTGCGGGAAGCTCGACGCGAGGCGCCACTTCACCTCGGGAGCGGTTTGCGCCAAGGCGGGCGCGGCGAGCGCCGCCCCGGTTGCGGCGATGCCGGCCGTGCCTAGAAACTTGCGTCGATCCATGAAATCCTCCGTGTTTGGGTCCCGATTTTTGCTATCGGGGTTTTGATTTGAGAGTGACCCTAGCCATCTTCGCCGGCTTTGAAAATACGTCGCGGGACAGGAGAACAACATTCTGTCGCGAAAGTTAACCAACCCGCGCGGAGATCGACGATCCCGCGCCTTGACAGCGTCGCCGCAGCGGCTAAACGCCGTTTCACCTGAGACCCGGGCGTTCCGTTGGCGCCAAATCCGAAGGAGTGCGACGATGACCGACCCGGCCTCCGACCTTCTTGAGATCGCCGTCGTGCTCCCCGATGGCGCGTTGCGCGGATACCCCGCCGGTGTGACCGCGGCCGAGGTCGCCGCCGACATCGCGCCATCGCTCGCCAAGGCGGCGCTCGCCTGCACGATCGACGGCCGCCTCGCCGATCTCTCCGAGCCGATCCGCGCCGACGCCCGCCTCGCCATCGTCACGCTCAAGGACGAAACTGCGGCGCTCGAACTGATCCGCCACGACTGCGCCCATATCATGGCCCGTGCAGTGCAGGAGCTCTGGCCCGACACCCGCGTCACCATCGGCCCGGTGATCGAGAACGGCTGGTTCTACGACTTCGACCGCACCGAGCCGTTCACCCCCGACGACCTCGCCGCGATCGAGGCGCGGATGCGCGCGATCATCGCCGCCCGCGACCCGGTGCGCTGGGAGGTCTGGGACCGTGACCGCGCGATCCGCCACTACGAGGCGTCGGGCGAGCCGTTCAAGGTCGAGCTCATCGAGGCGATCCCCGCGCGCGAGTCGATCCGGATGTATTGGCACGGCCCCTGGCAGGACCTCTGCCGCGGCCCCCACCTCGCCCACACCGGCCAGATCCCCGCCGACGCCTTCAAGCTGATGAGCGTCGCCGGGGCCTACTGGCGCGGGGACAGCCGCAACAAGATGCTGCAACGCATCTACGGCGTCGCATTCCGCACCCGCGCCGACCTCGAGACCCACCTGCGCCAGATCGAGGAGGCCGCCAAGCGCGACCACCGCAAGATCGGCCGCGAGATGGCGCTGTTCCACCTCCAGGAAGAAGCCCCGGGCATGGTGGTCTGGCACCCGAACGGCTGGACCCTCTACCGCACGCTCGAGGACTTCATGCGCCGCCGGCTGACCGCGGCGGGCTACAAGGAGATCCGCACCCCCCAGGTCGTCGACCGCAAGCTGTGGGAGGCCTCGGGC
>JANOEW010000597.1:0-1918 GCA_031413475.1 Amaricoccus sp. | reverse complement strand
AGCGGCCGGCCGATGGACATAGCCTTCCTGCCGGACGGCTCGATGCTGGTGTCCGACGACTTCGCCGGCGCGATCTGGCGGATCGCCTACGTGGGCGCGCCGGCGCAGTGAACGATACATCGGGGCGCCGCACCGCGGCGTCCCTATTCTTTCAAGCAACGTAGGTCGCGCCGGATGCGAACCCCTGTCCTTCGGGCCCTTGTCGGCTGCATCCTCTTCGGCACGTGCGGACCCGGACTGGCTGGCGACGCCGCGACCGGTCGCGCGCTGGCGGGAACCTGCCAGGTCTGCCACGGGCTCGACGGCGTAGGAACCAACCCGACCGTTCCGAACATCGGCGGGCAGAGCGCGCAGTATTTGGTCAAGGCGCTCGAAGACTTTCGCGCGGGCCGGCGCGCGAACGAGCAGATGTCGATCATGTCCGAGGGCCTGAGCGACGATGACATCGCCAACCTCGCCGCCTGGTATGCCTCGATCGTCGCGAGCTTCACGCTGCCGGAGTGAACGGAAGCGGCCGGAAGGCGGGGCTTGCGGCGAAAGCGGCGTCAAACCCGTCGAAACCGCAGATAGCTCGGCGTCCTGCCGGCGCGCAGCGCCTTCGTCTCGTAGCGCGTCGAGCGCCAGTTGGGCCAGGGCAGCCGCCAGTCTTGCGGTCCGCCGTCGAGCGCGAACTCCGGCACGGCTTCGGCCTCCCGCACCGCGTGGCGCACGTAGTCGCCGATGTCGGTGGCCAGCCGCAGCTCCGCCCCCGGCGCCATCACCCGGGCCAGCGCGCGCAGGTTCTCCGCGTTCATGAACCGTCGGTCACGGTGCCGCGTCTTGGGCCAGGGGTCGGGATAGAGCAGGAACACCCGCGCCAGCGCGCCGTTCGGCAGCAGGTCGATCAGGTCGCGCGCGTCGCCCGGATGCAGCCGCACGTTGCCGAGCCCGGTCGCCTCGATCCGCGTCAGCGCCATCGCGACGCCGTTGACGAACGGCTCGGCCCCGATCAGCCCGATCGCAGGATGCGCCGTCGCCTGATCCGCCAGATGCTCGCCGCCGCCGAAACCGATCTCGAGCCAGACCGGGCGCGTGTCGCCGAACAGCGCCGCCGGATCGACCGGCGCGCGCGCCGGGTCGCCCTGACGCGCCGCGCCGGGGACCGCCAGCAGCGGCAGCAAATCGTCGAGCAGCCGTGTCTGCGTCGGCCGCAGCGCCTTGCCGCGCCGCCGGCCGTAGAACTTGCGCGCCGGGCCGATCCGCGCGCTCGGAGCGTCCACCGGCCGCCGGCTCAGACCGCGGCGCGCAGCGCGTCCGCGAGGTCGGTCCGCTCCCAGGAGAACCCGCCCTGGTTGTCCGGGGCCCGGCCGAAATGTCCGTAGGCCGAGGTGCGCTGATAGATTGGCTTGTTGAGCCCGAGATGGGTGCGGATGCCGCGCGGCGTCAGATCCATCACCTGCGCCACCGCCGCCTCGATCGCCGCCGGCGGGACCGTGCCGGTGCCGTAAGTGTCGACGTAGATCGACAGCGGCCGAGCCACCCCGATCGCGTAGCTCAACTGGATCACGCAGCGATGCGCGAGCCCCGCCGCCACTACGTTCTTCGCCAGGTAGCGCGCAGCATAGGCCGCCGAGCGGTCGACCTTGGTCGGGTCCTTGCCCGAGAACGCGCCGCCGCCATGCGGGGCCGCGCCGCCGTAGGTGTCCACGATGATCTTGCGCCCGGTGAGCCCGGCGTCGCCGTCCGGGCCGCCGATCACGAAGCGCCCGGTCGGGTTGACGTGCCAGACCGTGTTCGCGGTGAGCCAGCCCTCGGGCAGCACCTCGCGGATGTAGGGCTCGACCATGTCGCGCACGTCGGCCGAGGTCATCTCCTCGTCGAGATGCTGGGTCGACAGCACCAGGCTCGCGACCTCGACCGGTTTGCCACCGACGTAGCG
>JANOEW010000596.1:0-3390 GCA_031413475.1 Amaricoccus sp. | reverse complement strand
ATCACCGACCGCAAAGACCTGCAACGCCAGCTCTCCGCGACGGCCACGTTGACGGGCGAGGCCGTGAAGGTCGGCAAGAACGTCGCTGACGTGAAGAAGCTGCTCTCCGATAAGGGTTCATGCTGGGCGACGAGCCGGTCGAGGTGTTCGCGATCGGCGGGCGGTTGATCGATCCGGGGATGATGACCGAGTTGGACGACCACGACACCGCGATGATCGTGATGCGGACGGAGGACGGAAAACAGTGTCATATCAACAACTCGCGAACCGCGGTTTACGGGTATGACCAGCGGGTCGAACTGCTCGGGAGCACTGGCATGGTGGCGAGCGGCAACCGCAAGCCGCACGAGGTGACGCGGTTCTCCGCGGCCGCGACCGAGACGGCGAGCCCGTATCTGTTCTTTTTCATCGAGCGCTACGCCGAGGCGTTCCGGGCGGAGATCGACGCCTTCGTCGATTGCGTCGAGACCGGCGCGCCGCCGCTGGTCGGGTTCGAGGACGGCCGGCGGGCGCTGATCCTCGCCGAGGCCGCCTATCGGTCGCTGGCGGAGCGGCGCATGGTCCGCGTCGACGAGATCGCATGTGCGATCGGGGTCTGATCCGAAGTGCATTGCTCCGGCGCCGCTGTCAGAATGGATATTGACACGGCTGTGGGCGAGCAAAGACTGTCGTTAGCGGGTCGTGACGCGGCCGGGGCTGCGGCGCGTCGTCCGGACGACGCGTGCGCGGAAAGAGGGGCGGCGGTGTTCCGCAATCCACTGAGAGTGCTGTGGGACGAGGGCGGCGCGGCGGTCAATGGCTGGCTGTCGATCGGCAGTTCCTTCACCGCCGAAATCATGGCCGGGCAGGGCTACGACAGCCTGACGATCGACCTGCAGCACGGCGCGCTCGACTACGCCGACGCGCTCGGCATGCTCCAGGCGATGCGGGCGAGCGGGGTGGCGCCGCTGGCGCGGGTGGCCTGGCTCGATCCCGGCGCGATCATGAAGGCGCTGGACGCCGGCGCTTACGGGGTGATCTGCCCGATGGTCAACAGCCGCGCCGAGGCTGAGCGGTTCGTGGCCTGCCTGCGCTATCCGCCGCTGGGACTGCGCAGCTTCGGGCCGACCCGAGTCGGGTTCGCCGCCGGGCCCGACTACTTCGACCGTGCGAACGCCGAGGTGGTCGGGCTCGCGATGATCGAGACCGCCGAGGCGATGGCGAACCTCGACGCGATCGTGGCGACGCCCGGCCTCGACGGTGTCTACATCGGGCCGGCCGATCTCACGCTCGGCGTCACCGCGGGTCGGCTGGCGCCGGGGTTGGATCGCGAGGAGCCGGAGATGGTCGCGGCGATCGACCGCATCCTGGCCGCCGCCAAGGCCGCCGGCATCCGGGCCGGCATCCACTGCGGCGGGCCGGATTACGCGGCGGCGGCGATCCGGCGGGGGTTCGATCTGGTGACGGTCTCGAACGACGTGCGGCTGCTCGCCGCGGCGGCTGCGGCGAGCGTCGCGCGCACGCGTGCGCTGCTGGGCGCGGCGGGGCGCACCGCGGACAGGGCGGCACTCTACTGAGATGCCGCATGTCCTGATCGCCGGCAAACTGCACGACGCCGGGCTGGCGCTGATCCGCGCCGCGCCCGGCGTCAGCTTCGACTACGTCGAGCCGACGACCGAGGCGGCTTTCGCGCCGCTGCTGGGCGCAGCCGAGGGCCTGGTTATCCGCACCCAGAAGCTCACCGCCGCGCTGGTGGCGCGGGCGCCGGTCCTGCGGGTCGTCTCGCGGCACGGCGTCGGCTACGACGCGGTGGACGTGCCGGCGCTGAGCGCGCGCGGCATCCCGCTCGTCATAGTCGGCGACGTGAACTCGCGCTCGGTCGCCGAGCACGCCATGGCGCTGATGCTCGCGACCGCGAAGGACCTGCGCGGCATGGATCGGGCGGTGCGGGCGGGCGACTGGGCGCGGCGCGACGCCTATGCGGGTGGCGAGCTGTTCGGCAAGCGGCTGCTGATCCTTGGCTACGGTCGCAGCGGCCGGCTGGTCGCGCGACTTGCGGCGGCCTTCGGCATGTCGGTGGAGGCGTTCGACCCCTTTCTCGATCCCGGCCGCATGGAGGGCGAGCCGGCGCGGCTCACGGGCGAACTGGCGCCGGCGCTGGAGGCGGCCGATTTCGTCTCGGTGCATGTCCCGATGGGCGCGCGCCCGGTCCTGGGTCCCGCCGAAATCGCGCGGCTGAAATCGGACGCGATCCTGATCAACACCGCGCGCGGCGGGGTGGTCGACGAGGCGGCGCTGGCCGCGGCGCTGCGCGCGGGGCGGATCCGGGCCGCGGGCCTCGACGTCTTCGCCGCCGAGCCGCCCGCGGACGGCGATGCGCTGGTCGCCAGCGACGCGACGCTGCTGACGCCGCATGTCGCCGGCCTGTCGCGCGAATCGATGGAGCGCATGGCGGTGGTCTCGGTGCAGAACGTGCTGGACTTCTTCGCCGGCCGGCTCGATTACGACCTGGTGGTCAACCGCGACGCGCTGCCGCCGCCGGCGAAGGGCTGACGGCGGAGGGACCGCCGCTGCCTCATGGCCTGATCGGCTCGGGCTTCAGCGTCGTGGAGCTGTCGGCTCGCGCCGGCGGGCGAGGGGGTCATGGTCTGGCGCGACGGCTGACACGAACGGGGGCGGGAGCATGACGGAACGGATGGCGGCGGTCGGGGCGACGGCGCTGCGCGTGCCCGCGATCGGCTTCGGGTCATCGGCGCTCGGGCACATGCCCGACACCTACGGCTACGGCGTAGACGAGGAGCGCGCGCGCGCGACCGTGCGGGCGATTCTTGAGTCGCCGCACGGCTTCATCGACAGCTCGCGCAACTACGGCGCCGGCCGCTCGGAGGAACGCATCGGCATGGTCGTGCGCGAACTCGGCGGCTGGCCGGCGGGCCGGGTGCTGTCGACCAAGCTCGATCGCGACATGGAGACCGGCCGCTTCGACGCCGATCGCGCCTGGCGCTCGCTGGAGGCGAGCCTCGCGGCGCTCGGGCGCGACCGCGTCGAGATGCTGCACCTGCACGACCCCGAACATGCCGCCGACCTCGCCGAGGTCACCGGGCCCGACGGGGCGCTGCCCGCGCTGATGGCGATGAAGGCGCAGGGCCTTGCGACCGCGGTCGGCCTCGCCGCCGGCCGGATCGACGTGATGATGCCGCTGATGCGCGACTGGGATTTCGACGCGATCATCACCCACAACCGCCAGACGCTGGTCAACCGCAACGCCGAGCCGATGATCGCGCTGGCCGCCGAGCGGGGCATGGCCGTGCTCAACGCCGCGCCTTACGGCAGCGGTGCGCTGGCCAAGGGCTTGGCGACCTATGGGCGCTATGCCTATCAGGACGCGCGGCCCGAGACCGCCGCCATCGC
>JANOEW010000595.1:0-5387 GCA_031413475.1 Amaricoccus sp. | reverse complement strand
GAGTTGCTCGACATCGGTGATGGTGACCGCGCGCCCGTTGTAGCGGGTCACGTCGTGCCCGATCCCGATTGCGATCAGCTCCACCGCCCGCCTGCGCTCGATCATCGCGATCACGTCGCGCAGGTGCCGCTCCAGGTAGGTCGCCGGGTTCACCGACAGCGTGCTGTCGTCGACCGGCGCGCCGTCCGAGATCACCATCAGCACCTTGCGCGCCTCGGGCCGGCCAGCCAGACGCCGGTGCGCCCATTCCAGCGCCTCGCCGTCGATGTTCTCCTTCAGCAGGCCCTCCTTCATCATCAGCCCGAGGTTCGACCGCGCCCGCCGCCACGGCGCCTCCGCCGACTTGTAGACGATGTGGCGCAGGTCGTTCAGCCGCCCCGGTCCGGCCGGGCGCTGCGCGGCGAGCCAGGTTTCGCGCGCCTGGCCGCCCTTCCAGGCCCTGGTGGTGAAGCCGAGCAGCTCGACCTTGACCTGGCACCGCTCGAGCGTCCGCGCCAGCACGTCGGCGGAAATGGCGGCGATCGAAATGGGACGGCCGCGCATCGAGCCGGAGTTGTCGAGCAGCAGCGTCACCACGGTGTCGCGGAACTCGGTGTCGCGCTCGCGCTTGAAGCTGAGCGGCGTCATCGGGCTCGCCACCACCCGCGCGAGGCGCCCCGCATCGAGCGTGCCCTCCTCGAGGTCGAACTCCCAGGCGCGGTTCTGCTGCGCTTGCAGCCGGCGCTGCAACCGATTCGCCAGCCGCGCCACCGCGCCCTTGAGCGGCTCGAGCTGCTGGTCGAGATAGGTGCGCAGCCGCTCCAGCTCGGCCGGGTCCGCCAGATCTTCGGCCGCGATCTCCTCGTCGAACTTGGTGGTCCAGACCTTGTAGCCCGGGTCGGCCTCGGAATGGGGCGGCGGCGGGCGGCCGTCGGGCGGTTCGCCCTCGTCCATCTCGGCCGCGTCGGCGAGCTCAGCGGCGTCGCTATCGGACAGCGTCGACTGCATCTTCTGTGGGTCCGACCGGCTGTCCGTGGCCTCGTCCTGGTCCGTGTCCTCGGCGCCAGGCTCGTCGTCGGCCTCGCCGGCGCCTTGCTCCTGCTCCTGCGTGGCGTCGTCCGAGGCGTCGGCGCCATCGTCGGCGGCGTCGGGGTCCTCGCCGAGCTGATCGCCGTAGCCGAGGTCCTCGATCACCCGCCGGGCGAAGCGCGCGAAGGCCTGCTGGTCGCCGAGCACGCCGTCGAGGCCGCCGAGCGTGCCGCCGGCGTTGCTCTCGAGAAAGCCGCGCCACAGCTCGAGCACGTTCGCAGCGCCCTTGGGCAGCGGCCGGTCGGTGGCGAGCGTGCGCACCAGGTAACCCGCCGCCTGCGCCAGCGGCGCCTTGGCCGGATCGGTGATCTCGGCGTAGCCCAGCCGCCGCGCCTCGTCGGCGATCTTGGCGTCGATGTTGCCCGCGGTGCCCGGCATCGCCCGCGCGCCGACCGCCTCGCAGCGCGCGGTTTCCATCGCCTCGAACAGCGCCGCTGCGGTCTCGCCCTGCGGCGCATAGCGCCGGTGCGTGGCGTCGTCATGGTAGCGCAGCCGCAGCGCGAACGCGTCGGCGGTGCCGCGCGCCAGCAGCACCTCGTCGCGGGTCATCCGCCGCGTCACCTGCGGCAACCGCATCGCTCCGGCGGCGCAGCCCGGCGGGTCGACCGAATAGGCGACGGTCAGCTCCGGACGGCCAGCCATCGCCCGAGTCGCCTCGGCGAGCGCCTTCTTGAACGGCTCGGCGGGGTTGTCGGCGGGCTTGCTCATGCCCGGGAGAAAACACGCCCGGCAACGACGCGCAAGGCCGACGCCGGCGCTTCGCGCTCGGCAAAGGCGCGTCGTGCCTGGTCGATCCTGTCGGCGTTCGCGATGGTCCATTGCGCCAGCGCGCAGACCGGCCCGAGCAGGCTGCGGCCGAGATCGGTCAGCGCGTATTCGACCTGCGGCGGGGTGGTCGGCGTCACGGTGCGCGTGACGAAGCCATCGCGCTCGAGCCCGCGCAGCGTGGTCGCCAGCATCTTCTGCGAGATGTCGCCGATCCGCCGGCGCAGCGCGTTGAACCGGACCGGACCCTCGCCGAGGACCCGGATCACCAGCACCGTCCATTTGTCCCCGACGCGCGACAGCAGGTCGCTGATCTTCGCGCAGGCCGTGGTTTCGCCGGCCTCACCTGGTCCCATCGTCGTGCCCTCTTGAGGAATTCCTTGATCACGTTATCTCACTTGGTGTCGAACAGATACCATATTCGGGAGGAGCCATCCATGAGCACGAAACCCCGCGTCGCGGTGATCGTCGGATCGACCCGCGACAGCCGGTTCGCCGACAAACCGGCGACCTGGATCCACGGCCTCGCCCGCCAGCGCGCGGATTGGGAGGTCGAGCTGGTCGATCTGCGCGACTACCACCTGCCGCTGTTCAACGAGCGCGCGTCGAACATGTGGGCGCCGAGCCAGGATCCGCACGCCGTCGCCTGGCAGAACAAGCTCGCGACCTTCGACGCCTTCATCTTCGTGACGCCGGAATACAACCGTTCGGTGCCCGGCTCGCTGAAGAACGCGCTGGACCAAGCCTACAAGGAATGGGTGCGCAAGCCCGCCGCGGTGGTCGGCTACGGCGCGACCGGCGCCGCCCGCGCCGCTGAGCACCTGCGCACCATCGCCATCGAGTTGCAGATGGTTCCGATCCGCCACGGCGTGCACATCCTCGGCGCCGATTTCTTCAAGGTCCATCCGATGGGCGCGAACGCGGAGATCGCCGAGATCGAGGCGAACATCCTGCCGGGCGCCAAGGCGATGCTGGACGATCTCGACTGGTGGACCCGCGCCACGATGGCAGCCCGCACCGAGGTGGCCGCGGCGGCCTGATCGGGCCGGCCCGCTGGCGCGCCCCGGGATCGAGGCGCGCCAGCCCGGGCCGACGGCGGCACGGCCGGACCCGCAATCCGCGGATCAGTCGCCGGACGAGCGCGCCCACAGGTTGATGTTTTCCTCGTCGGCGAAGCGGTCGATCTCGGCGAGTTCGTCCGGGGTGAAGTCGAGGTTCGACACCGCGCCGACGCAATCCTCGACCTGGCCGGGCCTGGAGGCGCCGATCAGGGCGGTGGTGATCCCGCCGCCGCGCAGCACCCAGGCGATCGCCATCTGCGCCAGGGTCTGGCCGCGGCGCTCCGCGATGGCGTTCAGCCCGCGCAGATGCTCGATCGCGCGGGCGTTCAGGAACGCCGGGTCGAGCGACTTGCCCTGGGTCGCCCGGCTGCCCTCGGGGATGCCGGCGAGGTATTTCGCCGTCAGCATGCCCTGCGCCAGCGGGGTGAAGGCGATCGAGCCGATGCCGAGCTCGCGCAGCGTGTCCTTCAGCCCGTCGCGCTCGACCCAGCGGTTGAGCATGTTGTAGCTCGGCTGATGGATCACGCATGGCGTGCCGAGCGACTTCAGGATCGCCGCCGCCGCGCGGGTGCGGTCCGAGCTGTAGGAGGAGATGCCGACGTAGAGAGCCTTGCCGGCGCGGACGATGGCGTCGAGCGCGCCCATTGTCTCCTCGAGCGGCGTGTCAGGGTCGAAGCGGTGCGAATAGAAGATGTCGACGTAGTCGAGGCCGAGGCGCCTCAGCGAGGCGTCGCAGCTCGCGATCAGGTACTTGCGGCTGCCCCATTCGCCGTAGGGCCCGGGCCACATCAGGTATCCGGCCTTCGACGAGATGATCAACTCGTCGCGCAAGCCTCGGAAATCGCTGCGGAGAATCTCGCCGAAGGCGTCTTCGGCGGAGCCGGGCGGCGGCCCGTAGTTGTTGGCGAGATCGAAGTGGGTGATGCCGTGGTCGAACGCGGTGCGGCAGATCGCCTGTTTCGTTTCGTGCGCCGTGTCCTGGCCGAAGTTGTGCCACAGACCGAGCGAGACGGCGGGCAGCATCAGCCCGCTCGCCCCGCACCGGCGATACTCCATGCGCGTGTAGCGATCCTCTCGCGGGGTCCAGGTCATGCCGGGATCCTCTCCGCCATCAGCGCGCGGGCGTCCGCCGGACCGAAGGGGGCGGGACGGGTGCAGGTGGTCACGGTGTCGACGAAGGCGCCGGTCTCGGCCGAGCGCAGGATCGCGGTCATCACGTCGACCCCGTGCAGCGCGCGCTCGAGCGAGCAGCGCGCGTCGCGGTCCTCGCGGATCGCCGCGGCCAGGTCGGCCAGGCCGATCGAGCGGTAGTTCGCCCGGTCGCCCATCGGGTGGGTCTGGTTCGCGACGCCGAGCGGATGGTCCCAGGGCGCGACCTCGGCGATCACCCCGTCGCGGCCGGCAGCCTCCAGCACGCCGCCGAAGAAGTTTGGGTCGGGCAGGAACAGCGTGCCCTCGGCGCCATAGAGCTCCATGTTACCGTGGCGGTGCGCCCAGACGTCCCAGCTGGTCGAGACGGTGATCGTCGCGCCGCTGGCGAAATCGAGTAGCGCGTGGATGTTGGTGGGGGTCCTGACCGGGATGGTCTCGCCCTTGCGCGGGCCCTCGGTCAGGATGGTGCGGGTCGGCGTCGCGGCGGTGGCGAGGGCCGCGACGCGACGGACCGGTCCGACGAGGTTGATCAGGTTCGCGATGTAGTAGGGCCCGATGTCGAGCATCGGCCCCGCGCCCGGCAGGAAGAAGAAGTCGGGGTTCGGGTGCCAGTGCTCCATGCCGTGGCTCATGACGTGCGCGGTGCCGGCGGTGATCGCCCCGATGGCGCCGTCGTCGATCATCCGCCGCGCCTGCTGGTGCGAGCCGCCAAGGAAAGTGTCGGGCGCGCAGCCTACGCGCAGGCCGCGGGCGTCGGCCAGCGCCTTCAATGCGAGGCCCTCCTCGACGGTGATCGCGAGCGGCTTCTCCGAATAGACGTGCTTGCCGGCCTCGAGCGCGGCGCGGGTCACCGGCGCGTGCGCGTCGGGGATGGTGAGGTTGATGACGAGATCGACCTCCGGGTCGGCGAGGAGGGCCTCGACGGAGGCGGCACGCACCTTGTACTCGGCGCCGCGCGCGCGCGCGGCCTCGGGGTTCACGTCGGCGCAGGCGCGGATCTCGACGCCGCGGAACAACGGCGCGAGTTTGAAGTAGGTGGTGGAGATGTTGCCGCAGCCGACAATGCCGAGGCCGAGCGTTTCGGTGTTCATGGCGATGTCTCTCAGAGGGTCCGGGCAGCCGCGAGCGAGCGGGTCGCGAAGCGCGTGGCGTCCTTGGGGTTGTCGTGTTCCATGACGAAATACTTCGCCGGGGTCTTGCGCAGCGCCGCCATCAGCCCCTTCCAGTCGACCGCGCCCTGGCCGATGTCGGCCCAGCCGTCCTCGTCGGCGTTCTGTCCATCCGGCGCGATGTCCTTGACGTGGACGGCGGTGATGCGCGGGCCGAACTCGGCGATGCAGT
>JANOEW010000594.1:0-4946 GCA_031413475.1 Amaricoccus sp. | reverse complement strand
CCGCGCCTCGAACTGGGCGCGAGAGAGCGGGCGATCATGCTTCCAGCGGCTCGGCATCCTGGAACATTACATGAACGCGCCCGTCCCATCAAGCCCCCGGCGCTATATGCTGTGCCACCGGAGCGAACGGGAGAAGCCCTTTATCTTTATCTGGTCGCGGCTGAAGTTGCCGAAATACGGCTTCAGGCATTCGTGGTATTTACGCCGGAGCATGTGATCGGCGGCCATCGCCACGAGAAACGTCTTGCCCTCGTTCGCCCCGCGCGTCCGGAGGTTCATGTGATAGATCGAGAAGGTCCTCTGGACGGGCTCGCGGAGCGAGAAGATCAGCTTCACCTCCGGGACGAGCGCCTTGATGCGCTCGGCGGCGACCGGCGACGCCATGTAGATGCTGGAGGCCTCGCCGACGGCGGTCTCGGTCGTTACCTTGTCGAAGAGCGCCTCGTATTCCGCGAGCGTCTCGATGGGGTACCGCAGCCGGTCCCGCACGCCCCGGAAGGCGAAGAAGCGCGGCTCCTTGATGCTCGGCATGAACACGTCCGGATGCTTGCGCAGATAGTCGTAAAGCGAGTGAGTTCCGGCTTTGGGCGCGCCGGCGACGATGAAGGTCGGAAGGGTCATCGAAAGTGTCCTTGGAGCCGATCACGGCGGAGCGAAGCGGAGGCGGCGGGGACGCTGCGCAGGAGCGGGCTGGCCGCCGCATGGGTCATGTCCTGCTCGCTTCGGCCGCCGCCGCGCGTCGGCCGCGCGCCAGGGCCTGCGTCGCGAGGCGCAGCGACATCGCCCAATACCGCAGGTTGCCCGGCTGCAATGCGCGCGCGCGCGCCAGCGCGGCGCGCGCGGCCGGGAGGTCGCTCGCCAGACGGTGGCCGCCGGCGATCACGTAGTGCTGGCGCGCCTCGAGTGCAGGGTGCCGCCCGAAGAGCTGCGCATGCTTCTGCAGGATCTGGATCTGGGAGACGAGCTTGCGCGCCCGGTCGCGGGTGATGCTGTTGGGTGAAAACCGCTGTAGCACGAGCGGCTCGTCCACGAAGGCGATCGGCCCGAGCGGCGCGAGGCGAAGCACGCAGTCCCAGTCGATCAGCGCCCGAAGCGTCGGATCAAAGCCGCCGATCTCGACGAGCCGATCGCGTCGCGCCACCAGCGTCTGGGTCGAGACCAGGCTCTGGCGCAGGAGCGGCAGGAGGATATCGCCCTCAAGCGCGCTTTCCCCGAGGCCGGGGAAGTAGCGCGGCATCGCCCGCTCGCCGACCGGCCCGCTCGGACCGTGCGGCTCGTCGAGGATCAGCATGCCGCAATAGGCCGCCACGTAGGCGGCCCCGGGGGCGAGGAGCCGCGCCATCTGCTTTTCGAGCTTCAGCGGCAGCCATTCGTCGTCGCTGTCCTGGAAGGCGACCCAGTCGCCGCGGGCCTCCTCGATCCCGAGGTTCCTCGCCGCGCCCGCCCCCATGTTGCGCGGCGTCTCGATCAGCCGCAGCCGGGGATCGTCGATCGCGCGCACCGCGTCCGGCGTGCCGTCGGTCGAGCCGTCGTCGACGACGACGAGTTCGAAGTCGCGCCAACTCTGGCGCAGCACGCTCTCGAGCGCGAGCCGGATGGACGCCGCCCGGTTGAACGCCGGGACGACGACGGAGACGAGTGGCGCGGACGTCAAGCGCGGGGCCTCCGGCGGCGGCGAGCGGTCACGGGCGGCGATCCTCCTCACGCGGTCGCGTTCGACGGCGCCAGAGACTAGGTGCCGCACGCGGCCTGCACAACCGCATAGCGCTCCGGCGCCGTTAGGGCTATGTCCTGCGACGCCCTTGACGGAGGCCGGCGCACGAGCCAGTCAGGGGCCGGAAGGGCATATCCATGTGCAGCCTCAAGGTTCCGCAGTCCGTCGTGAGGATGGAGGAGAGGCGCCCCGTCTCCCGCACCGCCGCCATGCCGAACGCCGGGGTCGACCGGGCGACGCGATGGGTGATCGCGCTCTTCTTTGTCACGCTGTTCATCCCGGGCTCGTTCTACATGGGCGTGCGCATGACGCCCTACCGGCTTTTTCTGATCGCTATGGCGATCCCGATGCTGCTGCGCTTCCGGAACGATCCGACGCTGCGGATCACGGCGGTGGACGCGCTCATGTTCCTCGCCTGCGCCTGGCGCTCGCTGGCCGTCTTCGCGAACCACGGGACGAGCCAGGTCGCCTTCGCGGGCGCCTCGTTCATGGAGCTGTTCTTCGGCTACCTGCTCGGCCGGGCCTTTGTCCGCCGCGCCGAGGACTACCGGTGGTTCTTCCGCTGCTTCCTGGCCTTCCTCTTCGTCGCCCTGCCGTTGGCGCTTCTCGAGACCGCGACGCGCACGCGCGTCGTGCGCGACATCGCGAGCGGGTTTCTGCTGCAGCCCGACCTCGATCTGAGCGCGCAGATCCGCTTCGGCCTCATGCGGGCGCAACTCTCGTTCGACCACGCCATTCTCTTCGGGACGTTCTGCGCGCTCGGGGTTGCGAACGTATTCTACATCAACCACGGCCGGTTCCCGAGGAACGTCCTGCATGCCGGCTTCGTGGGCTTCGTGGGCTTTCTCGCGATCTCGTCGTCGACGATGCTGAACATTGCGATGCAGGTCGCCCTGATGGCCTACGAGTGGGCATTCAGACCGGTCCGCGTCAAATGGGTCGTCCTCGGCGCCGTCGCGGCCCTGTTCCTGAGCTCGTTCCGCTTGCTGTTCGGCATGTCGTTCATGGAGTACGTGGCCTTCAACTGGACGCTGAACGTCTCCGGCGCACTGGCCCGGCTAGACCAGATCCAATACGGCATGCTGGAGATCCGCCGCTATCCCGTGTTCGGCATCGGCCTCAACGAGTTCACCCGGCCGTTCTGGCGTGGCGACGTCTTCGATAATTTCTGGCTCGCGATGGCCGTGCGCTTCGGCACGCCGACGGCGCTCTTCTTCGCGGCAGCGTTCCTGCTGCACGCCGCCAGGACCGCGGTCGCGCGCAATCTGACGGAGGACGAGCGCAAGCTCAGACTCGGCTACCTGATCGCGTTCGCGGCGCTGGTGATCACTCTCGGCACCCACAGCATCTGGGGCAGCGGCATGGTCTACGTCATGCTCTACGTCGGTGTTGGGGGGTGGCTCTATGACACCCCGCGCGCCGGCCAGCCCCACCGCCCGCTACCGGCGCGACGATCTTAACCAGAGCACAGACCGCGCTGCTGTAAATCAAATTATTTCTTGACCAGACTTTTCATTCTCTCCTAAAAATTCACGATATATTATGCCTTGCGCCTAGCGGTGCGGTCGGACTCGGTGGAGGGTGGCGATGAGTTTCGTGGTGAAGTTCCTGGAGTTCATTTTCTGGCGCAGCGACCAGATGAGCGAGCAGTACGGCGTGGGCATCCACGACATCGACGGCAACGGGTTCCTTGACATCTACGCCAATCACCATGGCTACGCTTCGCGTGAAATCATCTACGACTTCGCGACGGACGCGCCCCGGCACGTCGAGCGCATCATCGGCGGCGATCTCCACGGCGTAACCTTCTTTGACATCGACCAGGATGGCGACGCCGATCTGCTGCAGGCGACCGGCTCCGATCGTGGCACAGTGAACGACCCGGACTACGAGGGGGCGTGGACCCGGGTGAACCTCAACGACGGCGGTGTCATCGAAACCCGCAACAGCGCCGACCTCTTCGGGATCGAATACGGCCCCGGCCGTAAGCGGATGCTCTACCCGATCAACTTCGACGGCGAGCTGGCGATCTTCATTGGGGTCCAGAACGACCGGGAGGACGGCCTCTATCCGGGAGAGCTGTTCGGCCGCAACGCCGTCGGCTCCTACGATCCGATCGCGCCGCTCGGCGACGCCATCTCCGGCGAGTTCGCGAAGGGCGTTCATCTCGGCCCCGACCGCTTCGTCGACGTGATCAACGTCGATATGGTCGCGCGCGAGCTGCGCGTCTTCGAGAACTCCGGGTCCGGTTTCGGACCCGCCGTCGTCCTCAACCGGGGCCAGACTATCTACGACGTCGTGACGGGAGACTTCGACGGCGACCTGCGGCCCGAGATACTCCTGTCGCGTGGAGACGCGCCGGGGCGGGAGCGCCTCTTCAAGAAGGACGCGGCGACGGGCGCCTGGAGCACGATCAACAACGCCCTGATGCCGACCAGGGAGACGAGCGCCATTTCGATCGTCGCCGCGGACTTCGACAACGACGGTGATCTCGACTACGCAGCGCTGCAGCTGAAGGCCGGGCTGGACGTCTATCTCTATCTCAACCGGGGCGACGGAACCTTCGAGCTCGGGTCGCGGGTGCAGGATCCGAGCGTCAGCGGCCGGGCCGAGTTTCTCTTCGCCGGCGACTTCAACCGCGACGGCGCCCTCGATCTCGTCGCCACCACGTCCTACCGCTACGGGCGGGACGAGGGGATGTACGTCCTGCTCGAGGGCGAGCCCACCGGGAACAACTGGCTGAGCATCCAGCTACGCGGCGTCGTCTCCGAGACCGGCGGTCTCGGGGCGCGGGTCTACGTCACCACCCCCGACGGCGAGGTCCAGGTCCGCGAGCAGGACGACGGTTTGCGTTTCCAGGCGCAGGATTCGACGGACCTGCATTTCGGCCTTGGCGCGGCGACCGTCGCCGACGTGCTCATCGTCTGGGCGGACGGCGTCCGGCAGACGATCGCTGGCGTGACGGCGAACCAGCACGTCGTTCTGACCGAGCGCCGTGAGGCCGGCTTCGACATGGTGGTCGAGAGCACGATCGGCGCCGACACACTGGAGGGATCGTCGCGGCGGGACTTCGTCGACGCTGGCGCTGGTGCCGACGTGGTCGCGGGGCTGCAGGGCGACGACGCGCTCTACGGCGGCGGCGGCGCCGACAACCTCTTCGGCGGGGCCGGTGACGACCTGCTAGTGGGCGGCCCGGGAAGGGACCGGCTGACCGGCGACGCCGGGGCCGACG
>JANOEW010000593.1:0-2939 GCA_031413475.1 Amaricoccus sp. | reverse complement strand
GGGAAGGCCTCCGACGCGATCCGCGCGGCATCCACGGTGATGCGCCGCGCCTCGACGAGCGCGGCGTCATATTCCTCGTCGGCGCGCGCCATTTGCCACTTCAGCGCCTGCGGCAATTCGGTCTCCTGCGCGCGGATGAGCTCGAGAACCTCGCCATCGGCTGAGCCCGCCGCGGCGAGATCGTCGAGGGCAAGCGTGGCGACCTGACCACCGCCGCGCATGACAAAGCGGATGACTCCCTCGCTCTCGACGGCGTCGAAGCCGAAGTGACGCGACAAGGTGGTGATCGAAGACCGCGGGCTTTCCAGGCGCGGTGATCACGTAGCCCTCGACTGCGCCCCAGAGGCCGGAGACGTCGATCCGGCTCTCTGGCATCCCGGCGCGCAGGCGGAGATGGCGTACGAGCGCGGCCAGCGAGACCGCGCCGAGCCGGCCGGTCAACCAGTGCCCGTGCCGCCAGTTCGGCCCGTCGGTCCAGACGCCGGTCAACTCGGGAAAGAACGGATAGGGCCGCGCGTCCCAGGTCCACGCGGCGCATTCGGGAACGCGCACCATCCGCTGGCCGTAGACCGGCGAGACCGGGTTGTTCGCCGGCTCGCCCCACCAGAGGTAGGTCGCCTCGAGGTAGGCGCGCTGGATCGTGTCGTCGCGCCAGCCGCGCGAGAAGTACGGCACGAAGCTCTCGGACGACTTCGGATCGAAGAACACGTTCGGCTGGTTCGTGCCGCGATCGACGGCGGGGCAGCCAAGCTCGGTGAACCAGATCGGCTTCGACTGCGGGACCCAAGCCGTCGGCGCGCCGCTCTCCGTGCCGCCCGGGCGATTGTGATGCGGGTTCGACCACCAGGCGCGCAGATCCTTGTAGCGGAACACCCAAGGCTTGCCGGCCGCGCCATCGGTGATCGGCGTCCGGGTCTGCGTGGCGCGGGCGGCGGCGCTGGCGTAGAACCAGTCGAAGCCTTCACCGCCCGCGATGTTGGCCTGGAGGTAATCCCGGTCGTAGATCGCCGGCGCGAGGGCGGCATCGGCATGGACCCAGCCATCGCGCCAATCCGAGAGCGGCTTGTAATTGTCGATGCCGATGAAATCGATCTCGTCGTCCGCCCAGAGCGGATCGAGGTGGAAGAAGACATCGCCCGAGCCATCGCCCGGCTGGTGCCCGAAATACTCCGACCAGTCGGCCGCGTAGCTGATCTTCGTTCCCGCCCCGAGAATGGAGCGGACATCTGCGGCCAGATCGCGGAAGGCCTGCACGGCGGGATAGGTCGATGCGCCAGATCGAACCGTGGTCAGCCCGCGCATCTCCGAGCCGATCAGGAAGGCGTCGACGCCGCCCGCCGCCGCGCAGAGATGCGCGTAGTGCAGGATCATCCGGCGCAGGCCCCAGTCGCCCGAGGGACCGGTCCAGGCGACGGTCTCGCCGGAGACGCTGAAATCGCCCGGCGTCGCTGATCCGAACAGCGCTGAGACCTGCGAAGCCGCCGAAGCGGTCTTGTCGACCGTGCCCGCATAACCTGCCGCCGGGGAGCAGGTGATGCGCCCACGCCACGGAAAGGTCGGCTGCCCGGTCTCGGCGGCGTTGTCGCTGTACGGGTTCGGCAGCGTATTGCCCGAGGGCACGTCCATCAGTATGAACGGATAGAAGGTCATCCGCAGCCCGCGCGCCTTCATTTCCCGGATCGCCTGCACCACGGCGAAGTCGGACGGCGTGCCGCCATAGACCGGCCGGTCCTCGGCGTCGCGGCTGACGAGGAAGGCGTCGCCGCGATCCACGCCGTTCACCGACCAGGTCCGCGGCGTCGTGCCCTTGGCGACCACCTCGACCCCGGGGCGGATGCGGCAATGGCCTGCGCGCAGGTCGTCGCCGAACCAGGCGACCACCAGGCTGACGCTCTCGACCGCCGGGGCCACGGCCTGCAGCCGGTCGAGCGCCACCACCATGTCGGAGACATCGGCGCGGGCGTTGAGGTTCTCCGCCACCGTCGCGCCGCCCGCCTTCTTGCGGATCGGCTGCGTGGCGTAGGTGAATTCGCCCGAGGCCGGGATCATCGTCACGGCCCGCACCAGCCCCTCGGCGGTGTCGGGATCGGCGAGCGGGCGGAACACCTCGAAGCTGAGCTGCGGCAGCCGATTGCCGTAGCTGGACAGCGCCAGCTCCTCGAACACGACATAGGCGCTGCCTCGGTAGGCGGGTGTGCTGGCCGCGCCCATCTTCGCCGCGATGAACGGATCGGCCGTCTGCGCCTCGTCGCCGGGGTACCAGCGCCAGGTGACGCCGGTCATGTCCATCGACTTGCCGTCGGCCCAGACGCGGCCGATGCCGGTGATGGACCCCGAGGGCAGGCAGGACTTGTGGTCGGCCCAGTCCTTGAAGCGGAAGCCGTAGAGCCGGCCGTTGCGGGCCTCGAAGAAAGCGACGACGGCGGCGAGATCGTCGGCGCGGCGGATGCCGTAGGCGACGTCGTAGCGCCGCCGGGAGTTGGCCCAGCTCGCGTTGCGCTCCTCGTCGCCCGAGGCGAGCGTCACCACCTGGGTGCGCCGCTCGGGGCCGCCGCGCGCGCCGCGGCTGATCGCTTCCGGAAACCGGACTTCGTGGAAGGCCATGGCTGGTGATCCTCAGAGGCCGCGGCGGCCGAGCGAGACTGCGCGGGCGATGTCGGCGGCGACCTGGGTGCGCGACTGGCGGAAGCTCTCCGCGTCGCGCGCGTGAATGTGCACCGTGACGTTCTGCGCGCCACGCTGGCTCGGGTCGTGGCTGGCGGCTTCGCGCCGCGAGAGTACGCGCTCGCCGCGCTGCGGTATCGCGGGGACCTCGTCCGGGGCGAGCCCGGCCCAGCCGCCGGCGTGCAGCCGAGGCGCGCCGGCGAAGGCCGCGGCGGGTACGAACCGGTGCGGTCCGGCTCCTCCCGCGAATCCGCCTGCGTGCAACACGCCCGCGA
>JANOEW010000592.1:0-4265 GCA_031413475.1 Amaricoccus sp. | reverse complement strand
ACACCATCAATCGTGAGAATCTCCAAAGGAGCACTCATGGAGAACCTCCCTCCCGCACATCACAGGAGGCTCCAATCCCAGATCACGACGCCGGGCAAAAGGTGGGGTCAGAACAGCGCTTACCGTACTCCCGCAGCCAGGCGACTTCTACGGCGGCTGGATCACGCCCAACCTGGACGGGCAGATCAAGGGCGCGCCCGGAACGCGGCACTGGTGAGGCGACGGGCGACGTGCTCCTCTGACATGGCTAAGGTGCGGGCGGGTGCGGCAGAAGCCGGTCGGAGGCCGAGAGCGACCCATTCGGCCGCCGAGCGTGTTGCCTGCGCCTAGGGCGCTACCCCCGCTCGTCCCTCATCGACGGGAACAGGAAGGCGAAGCCGATGCGGCGCGACCAGACCGGCGTCAGCGGCTCCTCGATCACGCCGAGCCTCTCGTAGGCATGGATGAACCGATCCGGCACGGTGAGGATGCCGATATGCTTCGCGATGGCGCCCGGGCGCATCCGGAACAGCACCAGCGCGCCGGGGCCGGCCTCGTCGGGATCGACCTCAATCATCATCCTGCGCGCGCCGCTCGACAGCACCTCGCTCGGGCCGGTCTCGCCCCAGTCCCGGCAGAACCAACTGTCTTTCACATGGCTGGTTTGGCGTAGTCGGTTCCGTCGCGCAGCATAGCGTTGAGGATGGTGAGCAGCTTGCGGGCGGTGGCGATTATGGCGAGCTTGAAGGGCTTGCCAGCGTCTTGCAGCCGGATCCGGAAGACCCGGAGGCGCGGGTCGTATCGGCTGGCCACGAAGGCGGCGAGGTAGAGCATGCGTCGGACATCGGCTCTGCCGCCCCAGATGCGGCGCCGGCCGCGCATGGTGCCGCTGTCGCAGGCGTGCGGGACGAGGCCCGCCATGCTGGCGATGGCGCGCCTGTCGAGGCGGCCGAGCTCGGGAAGACGGGCAGTGAGCCCAGCGGCGAGAACCGGGCCGATGCCGGGCACGCCCTGCAAACGGGTGGCCCTGTCTGCCAGCGGCGAGTGGCGGTCGAGATGCGCCGCGATCTCGGCCTCGAGGCGTGCGATCCGGCCGCGAAGCATGCGCAGGTGCGCGGCGATCTGTTTGCGGAGAAACGGGTCTCGCGCCTGACCGAGGCGCTGCGTCTCGGCCTTGCGCATGCCGACGAGGTCGTCGCGCCGGGCGGCCAGCTCGGCGAGGCGGCTCTCGGCAGGGTCAGCCGGTGGCGTCGGCCGCGGCGCCAGCGCGCGGCCGAGCGCGGCCAGCACCTCGGCATCGACCCGGTCGGTCCGGTCAAAACGGGGGCCAGTGCAGACACTATCCGACGCTCCCTGACCCTGGAAGAGCGGCGTCCCTAGACGCTTACGCTAAAAGAGAGGTGGCTCGGGAACTCTGAACACAAAAGCCGAGGCTCTTATAGCCATCTTCGCCTTCATCGAAGGATGGTTTAATCCCAGTCAGCGGTACTCAGCCCTCGGCTATAAGTCACCTATAGAGTTTGCAAGGAGCGCACAAGATGCGCTTTCACCCGTAAGCCTATGCCGTCCACCGAACCGGGGAAACTCCAAATCCATTCATCATTGCGACACAGTGCCCGGAAGCTGCTTTCCGGCATAGCGGTATTGCTTCAGGACACGCTGGATGGCCGCGATCGCGAGATTCCTTGCCTGTGGACGGATATGGCCAGAGATGACCTCGGGGTAGAGGCCCCCGAGGTACTGGCTGACCAGCGTCTCGGGAATGTGGCGACCGTGGAGGCGGGCGAGGAGGCGTTCAACCGCGGCTTGGGCCGGAGGCTCTGGCCAATAGTAGCGGATGCGGTCCGAATAGCCGAAGTGGCGCTCGCGGCGGAGGTCGGCCGGGGTGCCACGCAGGTACTTCTGCCAGTGGACGGGGTTCGCGGTCATGACGCCTTCCATCGACTGCTGAAGCACAGGGCGCTCACCGTCTAGGGTGGCTGCAATATGATCAAGGCCGTAGAGCGCCTCCCGAAACGCGAACGTGAGGGCCGGGCCGACCTTGAGAATCGCAAAGCCGTCACGGACGAGGGCCGCTAGAGCCGAAGGCGGCTGGTAGTCGGTGGAGTGGGCCTCAAAGACGAAACCGGGGATCGAGGCCAGGGCGCCGGAAAGGTTGCGCGCGGCCTCCGGGTGGTAGACGGCGACCGAGTCGTTGCCGAATTCGACGCCCGGCTGGACGACAGCGGCGATGGCGCGAGCGAAGGCTGGGTCGAGGTCGCGCGCGGCGAAGGCACGACGGTGGACGGCGACGGTCTCGACGGCCGCCGCCGGAGTCGTGACCTCAAGGTGGTCGAGCGCTTCTGTGGCCCCGCCCGGGATCGGGACTTCAGTGCCGATGACGTAGACCGGCGGTTGGTTGGCCGCGGCTTCGGCGACGGCGGCGAGGTCGGCGGCGCGCTCCGCGGTGAGCGTATCAGGGAGCGAAGCGGGTTCGCCGGCGCAGCCCATGCTGGTGTCGAGATGGATCTTGGTGAAGCCGGCACGGGCGTAGGCGTCGACCATGGCGCGAGCGCGGGCGAACGCGTCCGCGGCGGGCAGGTGCTTCCAGGGGTTCGGGCCGAGGTGATCGCCGCCGAGGATCAGCCGGTCGCGCGGGAAGCCGGTGCGGTCGGCGATGGCCTCCACGAAGCTGCGGAAGGCGGCGGGGGTCATGCCGGTGTAGCCGCCGTCCTGGTTCACTTGGTTGCAGGTCGCCTCGATCAGCACGGGCGCGCCATCCTCGGCGCCGAGGAGGAGGGCCGCTTCGATGACCATCGGGTGTGCCGAGCAGACCGAGGTGATCCCCGCGCGCTCGCCAGCGGCGTAGCGGCGGGGGAGATCTGCAAGGAGGGACGTCATGGTTGGCTCCCTAGGAACGCGTCGAGCTCGGGCCGCGTCGAAGTACCTTCCATCGGGCCGCGGCGGCCGACGGCGAGGGCGCCGGAGGCGTTGGCGAGGCGCAGCGAGTCGGCCGGGGGCAGGCCGCGGAGCCAGCAGGTAACGAACGTGCCGGCGAAGGTGTCGCCGGCGCCGGTCGGATCTACCTCCTCGACTTCGAAGGCTGGACAGTGGAGCGACCTGTCCGGGGCGTAGTAGCTGGCGCCGTCGGCGCCGTTTTTCACGAGGACGGCCTGAATGCCGCGGGCGAGGATCTGCTGGGCTGCGGCGGCTTCTTCGGTGGCTTCGGTGAACAGGAACAGCTCGGGGCCGCTGGGGAGGAAGAGGTCGGTCACGGCGAGGATGCACTCCATGGTGGCGCGGACGCCAGGGGTGGCTAGCACCTCCTTGCGGAGGTTCGGATCGAAGGAAACGGCACCGCCGCGGGCGCGGATGCGGGCGGCGGCGGCGAGCGCGAGGTCGACGATGGCGGGCGTCGAGAGCGAGGAGCCCATGACGTGCAGGTGGTCGGCTCCGTCGATCAGACGTTCGGCGGCCTCGGTCGGGCCGGCGGCGCCGGCGGCGCTATGGCGGATGTTGAAGACGAAGTCGCGCGAGCCGTCGGCGCGGTAGCGGACGAAGGCGCTGCCGGTGGGCAGGTCGGGGTGGACGGCGATGGCGGAGGTGTCGACGCCGTCCCGGGCGAGGCGGTCGAGATTGACCCGGCCGAAGTCGTCGGCCCCGACGCAGGCGATCATGCCGCAGGGCTGGCCGAGCTTGGCCACCTGGTCGATGAAGATCGCCGGCGCCCCGGACGGGTAGGGGCCGACGAGCGGGATCGGTTGCAGGAACCCGTCGCCGATCTCGGTCGCCATGATCTCGACGAGGATCTCGCCGATGGTGATGACCTTCTTCACGTTTCCCCCACCGCCCCGGTCGCACGATGCGACGTCGGATCAAGGCATTGATTTTATTAAATTAAATCAGTTTCGTTTACCCGATATTCACCAACGTTGACGGGCTCAGCGGCAGGTGAAGCCGCCGTCGATCGGCAGCGAGACGCCCGAGATCATCGAGGCGCCTTCGCTCAGCAGGAAGACGATGGGGGCCGCGATTTCGTCCTCGGTCGCCCAGCGCCCGAGCGGCATCGCCTCGAGGAACGGCCCGCCGATATCGGGGCGGCCCCAATAGAAGGCTGACATCTCGGTCATGACCACCGTCGGGTTCACGCTGTTCACCCGGATGTTGTAGCGGCCGAGCTCCAGCGCCGAGACCCGCGTGATGTTGTCGAGCGCCGCTTTCGACGAGCCATAGGAGATGTGGCCGGACAGCGCCACCAGCGACGCCTGGCTCGACACGTTGACGATCGAGCCACCCTTGCCGAGCCG
>JANOEW010000591.1:0-2680 GCA_031413475.1 Amaricoccus sp. | reverse complement strand
GTGCGCGATTCTTTGTTCCCGTTCACGGCTATCACTACATGCTCCGCGTGCACGCTGATATCGCGAAATCAGTCGGCACTCCTGAAGGAAATATCATTATTCCCGACAACGGTACGTCGATCTCGGCGGCCTCGATGACCTCGTCGGGGATCGACAGCAGCGCGGCGTAGATCAGCATCATCGGGATGCCGACGAACTGCCAGACCGAGACCAGCGCGAGCGTGGTCAGCGCGGTGCTCTCCTGGCCGAGCCAGGGGGAGAACAGCGATTTGAGGCCGACGGCGTCGAGCATCGAGGGGGCGATGCCCCAGATCGGCGACAGGATCAGCTTCCACGCGAAGCCGACGATGACGAAGCTGAGGATGGTGGGGATGAAGATCGCGGTGCGGTAGAACGCGGAGAAGCGCAGGCGGGGCGAGGCGAGCAGGGCCGCGAGCGCGATCCCGATCGGGTTTTGCACCAGCATGTGGACCACGAAGAACCAGGCGTTGTTGCCGAGCGCGTTCCAGAAGCTCGCCGACCAGCGCGGGTCGCCGAAGAGGGTGCGGAAGTTGTCGAGCCCGGCGAAGATCCGCACGCGGTCGACGGAGGTGAAGAGCGCGAGGTTCAGCGTCGCGAACAGCGGCACGATCATGATCGCGGTGTAGACGACCACGGCCGGCGCGAGGAACACGGCGATGTGCCAGCGGATCGGCTTGCGGTCGCTAACCGTCGCCGTGGAACCGGGCCGTCCGGCGGAGACGTTTTCAGAGGTCGACATAGGCGATCGTGTCGGCCGGCCCGTTCCACTCCGAAAAAGCGGCGAAGGAAGCGCCGTCGACGTGCCTACGGTCAGGCGATGCGCCGGCCCCGACCGACTCGATCAGGTCCCAGCGATTGCCGAACGGATCGGCGAAGACGGCGACCCGGCCGTAGGACTCCGTCCGAGGCGTCTCGAGAAAGGCGACGCCGGCCGCCGACATTCGGGCATGGTCGCGGGCGAAGTCGTCGGTGGCGAGAAACAAGAAGACCCGACCGCCGGCCTGAGCCCCGATCGAGGCGGCCTGCGCCGGATCCGCGGCGCGGGCGAGCAGGAGGCGCGTCTCGCGGCTACCCGGCGGCGCGACCAGGATCCACCGCTTGCCCCGCCCGAGATCGGTGTCCTCCACCAGATCGAAGCCGAGGGCCCCGACGTAGAAGTCGAGCGCCCGGTCGTAGTCCGCCACCACGATCGTTACCGCCGTCAGATGCTGCGCCATGGTCGCCTCCGAAATGGGTGCGGCCCCGCCGGGAAGGCGAGGCCGGATCGTCCCGCCTATTGCTGCGGCGCGTACCAGCTGGCGAGGCCCTCATGCAGGCGCGCCGCGGCGGCTTCCGGAGTCTCGGTGCCGCGGATCACGTTGGCGCTCGCGTTCCAGGTCTCGTTCTCGAGGTTGGGTGTGCCGCGCGACAGGATCTGGTAGGTCGAGCGGATCGTGCTCTCGCAGGCGTCGCGCCAGCTGACGAATTCCTGCGCCAGCGGGTCTTCGAGCGCGACCGGCTCGTTGGAGAGCGGGAAGAAGCCCGGCAACGCGTTGGCGTAGAGCCCGGCGAATTCGGGCGAGCCGACCCAGTCGAGGAAGGTCTTGGCGGCTTCGGCGTTCGGCGAGGCGGCGTTCAGGCCGATCGCGATGTCGGTGTGGTCGGAGATGTAGCAGGCGTCGCCGGCGGCCTGCACCGGGGGCGGGAAGGCGCCCAACTCGAACTCGGCGAGGCCGCGGAAGCCGGAGATCTCCCACGAGCCGGCCGGGTAGATCGCGGCGCGGCCGAGGGTGAAGAGGTTTTGGCTGTCGGGGTAGGTCTGCGCTTCGAAGCCGTCGCCGAGGTAGGGGCCCCATTTGGCGAGCGTCGCGAAGGGGGCGATCCAGGCCGGGTCGGTCAGCTTTTGGGTTCCGGCGATCAGCGCGAGGCGGCCTTCCTCGCCCTTCCAGTAGTTTGGGCCGATGTTGTTGTAGCCCATGGTCGCCGCTTCCCACTGGTCGTTCGTGCCCATCGCCATCGGGATGTAGGTGCCGTCCGCCTTGATCTTGTCGAGGGCGGCGAAGAGTTCGGCTTCGGTTGTCGGAACCTCGATGCCGAGTTCGGCGAAGGCGTCGGCGTTGTAGATGAATCCGTGGATCACGCTCGCCATCGGGACGCAGAAGGTCGCGGCGCCGTCGTCGGTGGACCAGCCGGACTTCGCCACGGCGGAGAAATTCGCCATGGCGGCGAGGTCGGTGAGGTCGGCGAGTTGGCCCTTTTCGAAGAGCTGGAGCGAGGCGTCGAACGGGCGGCAGGTGATCAGGTCGCCCGCCGAGCCGGCGTCGAGCTTGGAGTTCAGGACGGCGTTGTATTCGGCCGGGGCGCTGGGGTTGAACTGGACCTTGATGCCGGGATTGGCGGCCTCGAAGGCGGGGATGATGGTGTCCTGCCAGATGGTCAGGTCGTCGTTGCGCCAGCTTTCGATGGTGAGCGTGACGTCCTGCGCGTTCGCGGCGCCCGCGAGGCAGGTCGCGCCGAGAAGCAGCGCCTTGAGGGTGGTCTGTCGCATAGGGTCGTCTCCCGGTTGTGGGCCCGTTCGGGGTCCCGTGGTTATTTCCGCGCTTTGAGGCGGGCGAGGGCGGGGCCGAGGTGGCCCTGCGCTTCGGCAAGCAGGCGTTGCAGTGTTGCAACTTCTGCAACG
>JANOEW010000590.1:0-5072 GCA_031413475.1 Amaricoccus sp. | reverse complement strand
GCAAGCGCCCCGACTGACCCTCCGAGAAAGGTCGAAAGCGATGAGGCCCCCGGCATGCCGGGGGCCTCATCGCTCGCTGGCGCACTGGCTGGATTTTGCGGCGCCCCACTGGCCGACTTTGTCGGCGCCGTTGACAGACGAACACGGTGAACAAGTCGGCCTCGAACGGTGGCTTCACCGGCCAGTCAACGGCCACCTATCCCTTCATCATCGGCGTCACCGTGGCGATGCCGGGGTCGGAGTAGGGTTGCGGCGATGAAACTCCGTGGCCTGACATTGGCTGTCGTCGCCGCTCTGTGCGCGGCCTCCCCTGCGGTTGCGTACTCCGTGCGCGGCGAGGCTAAGGTTCAAGGGGCCCAGATTCCTGCAGACTGCCCGCAGATCGGCACAACCTTCTCGGCAGTCCTGAACTTCCCCACCGTCGCGGCATGCACCGCCCATGCTTCCTGCACGGCGGCGAAGGTCACGGCCGTAAACAACTGGATCGCGCAACTTAACCAGCGGCAACGCGGTCATTGCGTGCAGTACGTCGCCCAGTCGACGAACCCTTGCACCTACAATTGCTAGCGCAAGGGCTGAAACCGGAGCCGGGGCGCGCGCGCCCCGGTGTCAGTCCGCCGTGACCGGCAGCACGTCGACCGCCTGCTCGGTGGTCTGCGCACCGGAGATGCGCAGCACGCCGGTCACCGGGGCGACGTCGCCATAGTCGCGGCCGCGCGCGACCTCGATGTGATCCGCGCCGACCACCAGCGCGTTGGTCGGATCGTATTCCACCCAACCAAGCTCCCAGCCGCACCAGGCCCGCACCCAGGCGTGCATGGCGTCCGCGCCCGCGAGCCGCGCCCGGCCCTTCGGCGGGACGGTTCGCAGGAAGCCCGAGACATAGCCCGCCGGCACGCCGACCCCGCGCAGGGCGGCGATCATCACCTGGGCGAAGTCCTGGCAGACCCCGCGGCGCAGCGCGAGCGCTTCCGCGGGCGTGGTGTTCACCGAGGTCGCCTTCGGATCGTAGGTCATCGCCTCGTGCAACGCCGCGCCGACCGCGCGCACCGCCGCCATCGCGGTCATGTCCGGCGCCAGCCGCTCCCGGGCGAAGGCGGTCGCTTCGGGCAGGCGCGGGATCCGCGGGCTCGCCCCGAGGAAGTGATGCGGCGAGTCGGGTCCCAGCCCCCGCCACGCCGCCACCTCGGCGGCGAGGCGCGCCATGTCCGGCGAGATGTCGAGCGCCGGCGCCTGCGCCAGCCGCTCGACGCGGGCCGAGACGCGGAAGGCGATCTCGGCATGGGCCGCGCGAAACGCCACCTCCTCGGCGGCGTTGCCGAAGAAGTCGACGAAGCCCCGGCGCTCGGCGGGCTCGGGCGTCACCTCAAGCATGGCGCTCACCCGCCGCTGCGCTCCCGGCAGCTCGGCCGGCGTCAGCCGCAGCAGGTGCCGACCGGCGATGGCGGGGCTGTCGTAGGCGTAGGTGACGGTCAGGCCGATGTCATAGAGCATCGGCTCACCGCAGATAGGCGACGGAGAGAAGTTCCGAGAGCGCCTCGATCTCGGCCCCCAGCGCCACCAACGCCGCGCCGTCCAGCGCTTCGGGCGTCAGCACCGCGAGCCCGGCCTGCGCCCGCAGCACGGCACGGGACAACGGCGACATCTGCCCGTTCACCTCCGCGCCCGGCAAGGTCGCCACGTGCGTCTTCACCTCGGTCAGCTGGTAGAGCACCGCGCGCGGGTTCATCGCGTCGAGCGCCAGCAGGTCGACCACCGTCTCGCGATTGGTCGCGACCGCGTAGCGCCGGCGATGCGTCATCACGCTGTCGCCGACCTCGACCGCGAGGTCGAGCGCGCCTTCCGGCCCCGCAGGATCGGCCAGCGCCCGCAGCACCGACACCATGGCGAGCGCGCGTTCAAGCGAGCGGCCGATGGTCAGGAACCGCCACCCGGTGAAGCGGTACATGTTCTCATGCACCAGGCCCGAGAAGCCGGTGATCTTGCGCAGCAGCACGCCCATCGCCCGGGCGTTGTCGTCACCGGGGCTGACGGTGTCGGCCATCCGCGCCGCGGTGCGCGCGAGGTCGCTCAGCGCCATCCAGCCGTCGGTCGAAAAGCGGTCGCGCACGTGGCCGGCCGAGAAGATCGCCGAGCGCAGCATCGCCTGCAGCCCGTCGGGCACCCCCTGGTCCGCATCGATCCCGAGGGCGTCGAGTTTGTGCGCGAGCCGGGCGATCAGCGGCGCCCTGCGGTCGCCGGTCTCGGCCAGCCGCACGTGCAGCGCGCGCAGCAGCCGCATCGCGCCCTCGGCGCGCTCGACGTAGCGCCCGAGCCAGTAGAGGTTGTCCGCCGCCCGGCTCGGCAGCGCCGCCGGCTGGACCCGGTCGAACGGCGCGGCCCCGCGCCGCTGCAGCATGGTGGCGGCCTCGACCGGACCCTCGCTCACCACCCAGACGTCCGCCGCCGAGCCGCCGCGCTGCATCGCGATCGCGGTCGGGTCCGCGGTGCGGCCGATCCGCGCGAAACCGCCCGGCATCACCTGCCAGCCGCCCGGCGTGCGCGCCAGGAACACCCGCAGGCTCATCGGCCGCGGCTGCAGCCGGCCGTCGACGAAGGCGGGCGTGGTCGACAGCGTCACCGCCTCCTGGCCGACGAGGCGCGCGCCCTCGGCTTCGAGCCAGGCCTCGACGTTCACCCGCGCCTGGCCGCTGAACTGCCCGCCGTGCACCGTCGTCTCGACGGTCTCGAACGGCAGCCGGGTGGAGAAGGCCGAGCCGATCATCATGCGGTCGATCGCGGCGCGGACATGGGCGCGCTCGGGGCGACCACCGCACCACCAGGTGGCGATGTTCGGCAGGATCAGCGGCTCCCCGAGCACCGCCTGTGCGATCCGCGGCAGGAAGGCGAGCAGCGCGCGCGTCTCGAGCACGCCCGAGCCGAGCGCGTTGACCAGCGTCACCGAGCCCGCGCGCACCGCGCCGACCAAGCCCGGCGTGCCGATCCGCGACTCGGCCTTGAGTTCCAGCGGGTCGGCGAAGCTCGCATCTATGCGCCGCCACAGCACGCGGACCGGGCGCAGACCCGCCACGGTGCGCACCATGACGCGCCCGTGCTCGACGGTGAGATCCTCGCCTTCGAGCAGCTGGAAGCCGAGGTAGCGGGCGATGTAGGCGTGCTCGAAGTACGTCTCGTTGAGCGGCCCGGGGGTGAGGATCGCGACGCGGGCGCCCGGCTCGTCGGCGCTCAGCGCCTGCAGCGCGTCGCGGAACTCGCGGAAAAATCCGGCGAGGCGCTCGACCCGCGCCTCCGCGAACAGGTCCGCGTACACGCGGGCGGTCGCGACGCGGTTCTCCAGCGCGAAGCCCGCGCCCGACGGTGCCTGCGTGCGGTCGCCGAGCACCCACCACGCGCCGTCGGGCCCCCGCCCGATCTCGAAGGCGAGAAAGTGCAGGAACCGACCGCCGCGCGGCGTGAGGCCGACCAGCGGGCGCAGCCACTCCCGGCTCGCGGCGATCAGCTCGGCCGGCAGATGGCCTTCGGCGACGAGCCGGTTCGCGCCGTAGAGGTCCGCGGCGACCGCCTCGAGCAGCTGTGCGCGCTGGATCAGCCCCTCGGCGACGCCGCGCCACTCAGTGGCCTCGATGATGACCGGCACGTGCGCCAGCGGCCACGCGCGCTCGGTGGACCCGCTCGCCCCATACTGGCGGAAGAACACCCCCGCGTCGCGCAGGTACTGATCGCCGCGCGCGAAGCGCCGCGCGATCTCGTCGGGCGCGAGGCGGGCGAAATGCTCGACGAACGGCCGCCAGACCGGGCGGACGCGGCCCTGCGGGTCGAGGAGCTCGTCCGCCGCACCGTCCGGCGGGAGGTAGGCGGCGAGGAGCGCCGATACTAAATCACCACCTTCTGATACAGTCATCGGCACGGATGATGGCCTTGATATAAATAGTCATAGAAGTATCATCGGGGGCGGTAAGAAGGGAACTTTAAACACGACTCTCGACACAGTGCTATTTGAGAGGGATTTTTGTGCCTCTCCCGACAGATTAACAGAAAACACCTTAATGCCACCCCCAACGCCCCCACTCTTCTGATCAGTTGCAGTCACCGCAACGTCGAAGTTTATCTCCTGAAAAGTGGTTGTGGCGGGAGATATTTCCCCAAAAATCGGATTGATCGCACCTTTATTTTCGCCGCTTGTCCAATATAGCTGTGCGTCTTGAACTCCCTGCATAATCTCGATTAATGTTGTTCTAACAAACTCGCGAAGTTCCATTAGTACATCTCCATTGAAACAAGTGGTTCAGATCCCCGGTGCCCGGCGTCGCAGATCGAGGGTCATAGGAAACTCGCGGTGGGGGGCCTCCGGCGGCGGCGTGAAGAGGCCGGGGGTGTGGCCGTGGGGCTCGAAGCGGGCGAGGCGGCGGGCCTCGGCCTCGTTGTCGTTGACCGGGAAGGTGTCGTAGCTGCGCCCGCCGGGGTGGGCGACGTGGTAGACGCAGCCGCCGAGCGCGCGCCCCGACCAGGCGTCGAAAACGTCGAAGGTGAGCGGCGCGTTCACCGGCAGGACCGGGTGCAGCGCCAGCGCCGGCTGCCACGCCTTGAAGCGCACCGCGGCCACCGCCGCGCCGCCGCCGACGGGATGCAGCGGCACGCGGCGGCCGTTGCAGGCGACGAGGTAGCGGTCGGGATCTGCGGTCGTGAGCCGGACCTGGAGCCGCTCGACGGACGAGTCGGTGTAGCGCACCGTTCCGCCGATGGCGCCGGTCTCGCCGAGCACGTGCCAGGGCTCCAGCGCCTGACGGATCTCCAGATGCGCGCCCTCGTAGTCGACCTCGCCGCAGAACGGGAAGCGGAACTCGGCCTGGGCCTCGAACCAGTCGGCGCGCATGGCAAAGCCGTGGTCGCCGAGGTCGCGCAGCACTCCGAGGAAGTCCTGCCAGACGAAGTGCGGCAGCATGAAGCGGTCGTGCAGCGTCGTGCCCCAGCGGGTCGGCGCTCCCTGCAGCGGGTTTGCCCAGAGCCGCGCGATGATGGCGCGGATCATCAGCTGCTGCGCCAGCGACATGCGCGGGTCGGGCGGCATCTCG